>NZ_JAPWHT010000046.1:0-37259 GCF_027270795.1 Streptomyces sp. ActVer | reverse complement strand
TTTAGATTTCGCGTGGGAGTGCGTGGGGGTAGGCGTGGACCCCTCCCCGCGTGAGGGTGCGTGGGGGGTGCGTGAGGGGGTCCGTGGGGGTCATGAGGCCTCCTGTTGCCGGAAGCCGGGGTGCGCGGGATACCAGCGGGCCGGGTCCCCGGGGTTCTCCGGATCGCGCCTGGATAGGAGCCCCTTGTCGACCAGTTGCCCGAGACGCCGCCGGACCCGCTCCTTCTCGGCGGCCGTCGGCTTCTTCGTCTCGAACATGGCGGACGCGGCATCCGTCGTGGTGAGTCCGTGGACGCCCTTGATCCGGGCCATGTCGATGAGGTCGACGGAGTGGCGGACGGTGGTGAGGCCGCTCGGGTGGTCGTGCAGGAGTTGGAAGGGGCCGACCTCGTTCATCGGCTGCTTCAGGTGGCGGAAGGACACGATGGGGTCGCCTGCCTCGCCCCACAGCATGATCACCGATCCGGAACCGGCGGTGATCCACGTGGAGCCGTAGACGTCGGCGAGGGTGTTGGGCTCGCTGCCGTTGTTGCCGGCCTTCTTCGTGTGGTGGTTCTCCAGCACCTGCACACCCTCGGCGAGGGCCTTCTGTCTGGCCCGGTTGTACCCGGCGCCCACTTCGTCGGCTGAGATGCCGATGGCGCCATCCTTGATCGAGTCGACGAGGACCGTGTCCGCGCCCGCCTTCTCACACATCGCGGCGAGGATCTCCGGCCGCTTGGCCAGGTCGTACGGTGGCGGGCCCTGCCAGATGACGAGGTGCTCGTTCAGGTACTCCTCGTCGTCCTTGCCGTAGATCCGGTGCCCTGCTCGTCGTGCCTGCGCGGGCCGGTCCATGAGAAGCATCAGGGCCCGTTTCCCGGCCTGCACGGGCAGGCCCAAGACGCTGTCCTGCAAGCCGAGCCGGGCCCGGATGAGCTGGTGGGCGATAGTGGTCTTCCCGACGCCCTGGGGGCCGGCCAGGATGAGCGACTCGCCTTCCGCCCACAGCACGTCACCATCGCTCCCCCAGAGGGCCGGAGGCGTCTCAGGGGCGTGCAGGAAGAACGAGCCGCCGGGCGTGAACAGTTTCCCTGTCAGGTCGTCCTCGGGGGCGTTCTCGGCTTCCGTGTGGGCGTCGGACTCGGCCTTGACGTCGTCGGCCCATTCGGGGTTCGGCATCATGCGGTCACCGCCGGGTCTCCGGGGTACGGGACCGGCGCCCACACCTGGAGAAACTCGCTGTCGGTGTGCCCGGCGGAGAAGTGGTCAGCGGCATCCTTGCCAGCCTTGGCCTGCACGACGTACACCGATCGGGCCACGCCCTGCAGCGTGCTGACGACGTGCTCGGCATGACGTCGACCGGGCTCGTCGCGGTCGGCGCAGATCGTGACGTCCGCGCCCTTCAGGAACCGGGCATGCTCGGCGGTCCACTTCCCTGCGCCGCCCGCATTGCACGTCGCCGCGAGCCCGTGCTCGACGAGCGCGTGCACGTCCTTCTCGCCCTCGGCGATCCAGATGACCCGGTCCGCTTCCTTCGCCGCGAGCAGCTCGGGGAGCCGGTACGGCAAGACCCGTACGAGCCGGTTCCCGTCCTTGTCGTTGAGACTCCAGCGGCGCCCGGACCGCGTGGTGTCGTCGGGCCTCCACTGCGCGAAGCACTTGTGGTCGCACCGGGTGACGCCGTGCTCCACCGCGCGCTGCTCGTCGAGGTACACGTACTGCGCGACCCGCTTGTGACCGTGCTTGCCACAAGGAATCCACAGGTCATCGGCGGGCCGGTCCTGTCGCTCGGTCAGGGGCTCGTCGTTGAGGTCTGCGAGGGTCCAGCCGATCGCTTCGAGAAACCCGCGGTTGTCCTCGCAGGCGTGGCACCAGACGACGAGGGAGCCGGTGTTGCCGCGCCGGATGGCGACCGCTCCGGCACCGTCGCCGCTGGCGCCGTGGCAGATGCCCTGCGCCCGGAGCGCGCCGCCGCTGTACTTGGTGGGCACGTCGAGGTCGCGCAGCCGGTCGGCCATGCGGTTGAAGGCGATTCCTTGGGTCACGCGCTGTGCTCCAGGTCCTTGCGGTCGTCATCGAAGCGGGCGTGGAACTCCCAGGTCATCCAGCCGCGGGCGGCGAGACGTCGGAGTTCAGCGCGGGCTTCGGGGAGGCTGAGGCCGTAGCGGGCCGCGATCCTGCGGGCCCACCGGTCGTACGTGGGCGCGGGCCGCCTCCGCTCCGCCGGGTGGGCGAGATGGAGGCGGCCGGCGCGGCGGTTCATGCGGACCGGGCCAGGAGCTGGACCACCCGCAGTTCGTTGCGCACCCGGTTGCGGGCCGTACGCTCCGAGCCCGCGAGCGTCGACGTGCCCGAGCCTCGCCGGTCGTTGGCACGGTGCGGCCGATACCCGTGGCGCTTCCGGCCGTCGCGGTTCTTCACCGCGGGTGCGCTGGTGGCATGTCCGATTGAGGTCGTAGGCTTCACGGTGAAGCTCCTTTCGGAACGGCGGCGCATACGGGTTCTCGGCCCGCGCCGCCGTTCGGCTGTCAGAGGTCAGATGGGGGTTTCTCAGGCCCCGAGCTGGCTGCAATCCAGCTCGGGGCCCTGCGCGTCCTGCCGGTCGCTGCGCCGAGGCTGAGCAAGACCGAGCAGGGCGACGATGCGCCGCGCCTGAGCGTCGGTCAGGCCGCGCTCGGCGTAGAGGTCGGAAAGCGTGATCTGCCGCGTCGGAACGGTCGTCGGCGCGGCCATCAGCTGACCTTCGCTTCGATGCCGAGGGCGTCAGCCCAGCGGAGGGCGTGCGCGCCACGCGGCTGCGCCGTGCCCTGCTCCCAGCGGTAGACGGTCAAGGGGGTGACGCCGATGGCGTCAGCGATCTCTCGGAGCATGAGGCGGCGGTTCTTGCGCTGCTCACGGGCCTTGCCGTTGGCGACAAGCGCGCGCACTTCGCTGATCCGCCGGAGGTCTTCGGGGCTCATGACTACATCATAAAGGTTCCCCGTCACCTTTCGGAAGTCGTTCGCGCACCTTTCGAGAGCCAATCCTTTGCATTGCAATCCGCCGCCCCGGCGGGCACGATGTACGGCATGACCACCCCGCCTCAACATCGCGTCCGGGTCGACGGTCCCGAGCCCGTCGAAGGCGCTCCGGACGGCCTCAGCCAGGTGTTCGTGTCACTCGTGCCTGCCAGCTATCCGCACGTCCTCGTGCGACTCCAGTACGTCATCCGTGACGGCCGGACGGTCGAAGGGCCATACGCGATCCGAGTGCAACAAGATCCGGAAGCGCCCATCGAGAAGTGGAAGCCCGTGGGCGCCACCCTCATCCGCGACCTGCCCATCACAAAGCTGGAACGCGTCGCCCGGATGATGCTCACCTTCGGGCTGCGCACCCCGGAGGGAGCGCCGCTGAACCTGAGCGCCGGCGTGTACGAGGCGCCGCCGCCAGCCGAGAAGATCCCCGCGCGCGCAGAGGAGATGGTTCGCGCCCACCACCCGGACGTGGACCCTGACGGCGGGCCCGGCGCGCTGCGCCGCTGGAAGCGTCTTACGCGGCTTGCCGAGGTGCAGTTGGAGTACAACGCCGCCGCGGCGCAGGGCGAGAAGGCGCCCGCGACTGTCGTCGCGGAGAAGCGCGGCGTGACACCCGCCACCGTGAGTACGTGGCTGCATCACGCGAAGAAGGAGGGGCTCGATGCGCAGCTCGCCCCGGACTTCTCCGTCGTGGCCGTCGCCCCCTGACGCGGGCGTATATCCGTAGGACACACAGAAGCCCCGCACCGTGCTGGTGCGGGGCTTCGTACTGCGCTCAGTCCAACGGCACGAGCCTGGCCGGATCGAACTTGTTGCCCTTCGAGCGGTCGTGCGGCATCACCCGGTACCCGGGCACCAGGGCCAGCACAACCTCCCTCTTGTCCACCGGCCGCGCCGCTACCCAGTTCGCCCGTACATCGCCGTCCAGCAGCC
This sequence comes from Streptomyces sp. ActVer, assembly GCF_027270795.1. NCBI lineage: Bacteria > Bacillati > Actinomycetota > Actinomycetes > Kitasatosporales > Streptomycetaceae > Streptomyces > Streptomyces sp. ActVer. Next base: position 33,330 of record NZ_JAPWHT010000046.1, on the reverse strand, counting down.
TCCGCAGGACCCGCGGCGCCCGCGAGACGAGCAGCGCCCTCGACTCCTTCACGCGCTTCTCGACGATCCCCCGGGCCTCCCGGTACTCCGCGAACGTGATCTCCTTGCGCGCGTACGCCCCGGCCATCTCCTTCAGCTGCGCCTCATCCTCGGCCAGCTCCCGGCGCGCCTCGTCGCTCACCTCGGTATCGGCGACGCTGCGCAGCTGCTCCAGGATCCGCGGCTGACTCAGCAGATCCACAACCTGACGCTCGACCTCGGCCTCTACGACGTCCGCCTTGATGGCGATCCTCCCGCACCCGCCCTTCGGTGTCGGGCACCAGTAGCGCACACCGCCGTTGCCCGACCAGCCGATCAGCAGCCGGTCACAGCGAGAGCAGACCAGGACTCCGGACAGCCACCGCTGCAGGCCGAGGTCGACGTTCCGGAAGCGTCCGGCGAGCCGCCCACAGACCTCTTCCCACGCGTCACGGTCGAGGATGGCCGGCCAAACCGCCTCGCCCACAACCTCCTTACGGTGCGTTCGCAGACCTGCGACGCGAGGTTTGGTCACCACTGACTTGACGCTGCGGGAGTTCCACGGAGCGCCCGTCACGGTGGGTACGTTGCGGGCCTTGAGGTCGTTGGCGATGGAGTTGAGGGACTCCCCGATCTCCAGGTCGATGGCCTCCCGCTGCTCGGGCGTCCAGCCGTCCCACGTGCCGAGGATGCGAGCGGCGATCTCCTCCACGATCTCGGCCTCTTCGGGCACGACCACCAGGTTGCTCCGGTCGTACCCGTAGCCGCGGAACCCTCCCCCGCCGGGCTTGCCCTCGGCCGCCAGCTCCTCGTGCTTCCGCGCGACGCGACGCGCCGTGTCCCTGGAAGATTTGTTGGCCACGGCGCACATGATGCGGGCCACGGTGATGTCGGCGTCGTTGGCCAGCCGCAGACTGCCCGTGACGCTCTCTACGGGGATGCGCGGCCGGCGGGACTCCACCACGTCGATGAGGTCTTCCAGGTCGCGAGGATCGCGGGCAACGCGGTCCAGGTCGTCAGCGATCAGCCCGTCCCACTCGCCCGAGGCGAGGCCATCAAGGGCGGTACGGAATCCGGGCCGGACCGTGCGCAATGCGGTGGTCCCGTCAGGGAGTTGGATCTTCCGCCGCTTGAACGCTGACGTGTCGTCCTCGGGGATGACCTTGACGATCGTCCACCCGAGGCGCTTGGCCAGGGCGCGGCCGTCATCCTCCTGACGGCTGATGCCCTTGGAGAACTCGGGGCGCCGTCGGGTGGCCTCACCCTCCGTCACGCCGTTCTCGGTGTCCTCGCCCTCCTCATCAGCCTTTCTGTAGCTGATTCGAACAAGAAGAACTGCCCTCAATGGCTTCATGTTCGTAGATTACCATTGACATCTCGGATCGCCGATTCCGTTCACCTCACGGAGTTCGTCGACCGAACGGAAGCCGCCGTGCTGGGTGCGGTAGTCGATGATGTGCTGAGCGAGTACGGGACCGACACCGGGCAAGGTGTCCAACTGTTCCAGCGTGGCCGTGTTGAGGCCGACCGGAGCGGCGGCAGCCCCCGCGGCGGCTCCGCCGGAGCCCACGGCACCCGGACCGCCCGCCGCACCCGGCCCGGCGGCAGCCGGGGGCGCTCCGACCACCACCTGCTCACCGTCCACGAGCAACCGCGCCCGGTTGAGTCCCTCGGTGTCCGTGCCTGGACGCACCCCGCCGGCGGCCCGGAGGGCATCGGCGACCCGAGAACCGGCCGGCAACCGCTGAATACCGGGTTCCCGCACCTTGCCGCTGACATCCACCACGATGACGGCACCAGCGCCGGCACTGGCCGCACCGGCCGCACCGGCTGCGCCCACAGGATCCCGCGCGGCGGCGGACGATCCCGCCGCCTCCTGCCCGCCCTCGCCCTCGCCCCCGTACGAACCCACGGCCCGCACCACTTCAGGTGCCCGCACCGGCTGGGCCCGCCCAGACCAGAAGTGCTGCGCGGCGAAGACGGCCGCGACCACGAGGACCACCGTGAGCGCGACCACGCTCCTCCGCTCCAGCCCGCACCTGGACTGCAGCCACAAGGGCATCCGCTCCCGAACGGCGAGCCCGGTCCGCTCCCGCCACACGGCCCCGGCGCTGGCCCCGGCGCCGCCCGCAACCCCGGACTCAGCCTCGAACTCGGCCCCCGCCCGACCTGGGCCCCGCGCCCGCGCTCGGGCGGCAACCGCATCGACCTCCACGTCGACCCCAGCGCCAGCCCCAGCCCCAGTTCCAGCACCGCTCTCAACGCCAGTTTCAACATCGGTTTCAACGCCGGCGACTACACCGCCGCCGCCCCGACTCCACCCCTCCCGCCCCGACACCGCCGGCGGCCCATGCCTCAACTCCCCGCGCACTCTCGTCCGTTCGGCGAAGAGTGTCTCCGCGCGCAGGCGCAGCGCCTCCGCGGAGGCTTCTCGGCGCCGGGACCTGCCGCGATGGCGGTGACGGCGGTGTCGCGTACGACTGTCGGAGACCGGGCCCCGGCCCGGCCCGCTGGTTGCTGTCGCTGTCCGTGAAGGTGATCGAAGTGCCATGCGACGAGAATCGGGCACAACCACCGAACCACGATGATCTTGCTCAATTCCCGGGGATTACCGCCCAGTTGTGGATAACTCCGTCACCCGCACGAGGCAGTCCGACCTCACCGAACCGAGGAGATCTCACTTCACCGAACCGCAGAGATCCGACCTCACCGAGGAGAAACGACCGCCCCGAGCAGCCCGGGCCCGGTGTGTGCCCCGATGACCGCCCCGACCTCGCTCACATGCAGATCGGCCAGCCCCGGCACCCGAACCCGCAGCCGCTCCGCGAGCGCCGCCGCCCGCTCGGGCGCGGCGAGATGATGGACCGCGATGTCGACCTGCGCGCTGCCCGCCCGCTCGGCCACGATCTCCTCCAGGCGGGCGATCGCCTTGCCCGCGGTCCGCACCTTCTCCAGGAGCTCGATGCGCCCGCCGTCCAGTTGCAGCAGCGGCTTCACGGCCAGCGCCGACCCGAGCAGCGCCTGCGCCGCCCCGATCCGGCCGCCCCGCCGCAGATAGTCGAGGGTGTCCACGTAGAAGTACGCGTACGTACCCGCGGCCCGTTTCTCCGCCGCGGTGACCGCCTCGTCGACCGTGCCGCCCGCCTCGGCGGACTCGGCCGCGGCCAGCGCGCAGAAGCCGAGAGCCATGGCGACCATCCCGGTGTCCACCACCCGCACGGGCACCGGCGCCTCGCGCGCGGCCAGGACGGCGGCGTCGTACGTGCCTGAGAACTCCGCGGACAGATGCAGCGAGACGATGCCGGTCGCGCCGGACTCGGCGACCCTGCGGTAGGTCTCGGCGAACACCTCGGGGCTGGGCCGGGAGGTGGTGACGGACCGTCGCTTCTGCAGCGCCTGGGCCAGTGAGCGGGCCGAGATCTCGGTGCCCTCTTCGAGTGCCTGGTCGCCGAGGACCACGGTCAGGGGCACCGCGGTGATGCCGTGGCGCTCCATCGTCCGTGGCGGCAGGTAGGCCGTTGAATCGGTGACGATCGCGACATGGCGGGACATGAGCTGGAGGTTACCTGTCAGTGAGCGTGGGTGGCAGTCCGCCCCCTCCCACCTGCGGTCGGGCAGGCGGGATCAAGTCGTGCTCTCGGGGCGGGGCTTCTTCTCCCAAGGGTAGGCCTGTCGCTGCACGGGCGGGTCGATCGCGGCCCGGGTGGGCTCCTCGGCCCTGCGCGACTCGGGGTTCTCCGGCCAGGTCTGCTGATCGGCGGGGACGGGCGGCGCCTCGGGCCACGAAGACGGAGGCGGCGTCTGTCCCGCAGCCGGCTCCGGCGTCCGTGCGGGCGCCGGACCGGGCACCCCCGCGGACGGACCCGGCATCCCTGCAGAGGAGCCGTGCGCCCCTGCGGACGGGCCGGACTGCGCCGCGGAAGACGGATCCGTCGACGTCCCCGTGGAAGCCGGCTCCGTCGTCCAGTGCCGCAGCGCGCCCGCCTCCATGTCGATCTGAGTGCTCAGCGAGTCCAGGTCGTCGTCACCGAAACGCTGGGCGCGGTCGCGGGCCGCCCAGCGCAGGGCGTCCGCCGACTTCGTTATCTGCTCCGTGCGCTCCCTCAGCGAGGGAAGGCGCTCGGTGAGGCGGTTCCTGTCCGGCTCCCGCTCCAGTCGCTTCAGCTCGCCGTCCAGCTCGTGGCCGTGGGCGCTGAGCCGCTCGAAGAGTGACAGGGACTCCTTCAGCGACTCGTCCTCCGTCACGCCCGCGTGCAGGGCGTCCTGGGTGGCGCGCATCGATGTGCGCAGGGAGAGGCGCAGTTGGGCGATCTCGCCCTGGGGGCCCGGCTGGGCGAAGGTCTTCGCCCTGAGCGTGGAGTCCTCCACCGTGCGGCGGGCCTGGGCGACCGTGCGGTCCACGCCGCGCTTGGCCGCGCCGACCACCTTCACCGTGGCATACGCCCCCAGCGCCACGAACAGCACGAAGATCAGCGCCACGATTGCGACCACGGCTTCCATGACGATCCTCTCGGGTGCTGCTTCCACTGCCCGGCGGTGCCGGCCGGCTCTTCCACGGTAAACGGAAAAGGCAGGCCGAGGGTTCCAGCGGAACCCCCAACCTGCCCGTAGGGGACTACCCCGACAAGGGAAACCACCCCCGGCCCACCCCCTGCCCGCTCGGGCCACCGTCTACGCGGGAACGATGTTCACCAGCTTCGGCGCCCGCACGATCACCTTCCGGATACCCGCCCCGTCCAGCGCGGCGACCACCTTCTCGTCGCTCAGCGCCACCTTCTCCAGCTCCTCGTCCGAGATCGACGGGGAGACCTCCAGGCGCGCCTTGACCTTGCCCTTGATCTGCACGACGCAGGTCACGGTCTCGTCCACGACGTACGCCGGGTCGGCGACCGGGAAGTCCCGGTGCACGACGGAGTCGGTGTGGCCCAGCTTGCGCCACAGCTCCTCGGCGATGTGCGGGGCCAGCGGCGCGACCAGCAGCACCAGCGACTCGGCGACCGTGCGCGAGACCGGACCGCCCACCTTGGTCAGGTGGTTGTTCAGCTCGGTGACCTTGGCGATGGCGGTGTTGAAGCGCATGCCCTCCAGGTCCTGGCGCACACCGTCGATCGCCTTGTGCAGGGCGCGCAGCGCCTGCTCGTCCGGCTCGGTGTCGACGACGGTGACCTCACCGGTCGCCTCGTCGACGACGTTGCGCCACAGCCGCTGCAGCAGCCGGAACTGGCCCACCACCGCGCGCGTGTCCCACGGCCGCGACACGTCCAGGGGGCCCATCGCCATCTCGTACAGACGCAGCGTGTCCGCCCCGTACTCGGCGCAGATCTCGTCCGGAGTGACCGCGTTCTTCAGGGACTTGCCCATCTTGCCCAGCAGCCGGGAGACCTTCTCGCCCTGGTAGTAGTACGCGCCGTCGCGCTCCTCCACCTCGGCGGCCGGTACGGCGATGCCACGGCTGTCGCGGTACACGTAGGCCTGGATCATGCCCTGGTTGAACAGCTTGTGGAACGGCTCGACCGAGGAGACGTGCCCCAGGTCGAACAGCACCTTGGACCAGAAGCGCGCGTACAGCAGGTGCAGTACGGCGTGCTCGGCGCCGCCGACGTACAGGTCGACGCCGCCGTGCGGCTGACCCTCGCGCGGGCCCATCCAGTACTGCTCGATCTCCGGGTCGACCAGCTTCTCGGAGTTGTGCGGGTCCAGGTAGCGCAGCTCGTACCAGCAGGAACCGGCCCAGTTGGGCATGGTGTTGGTCTCGCGGCGGTACTTGCGCGGACCGCGGCCGTCGCCCAGGTCCAGCGTGACGTCGACCCAGTCCTCGTTGCGGGACAGCGGGGTCTCCGGGGACGTGTTCGCGTCGTCCGGGTCGAAGGTGCGCGGCGAGTAGTCCTCGACCTCGGGCAGTTCCAGGGGCAGCATCGACTCGGGCAGCGGGTGGGCGATGCCGTCCTCGTCGTAGACGATCGGGAAGGGCTCGCCCCAGTAGCGCTGGCGGCTGAACAGCCAGTCGCGCAGCCGGAAGTTGACGGTGCCGTGGCCGATTCCCTTGCGCTCCATCCACTCCGTGATGCGCGCCTTGGCGTCGGCGACGCCCATGCCGTCCAGCGAGATGTCGCCGTTGGCGGAGTTGATGATCTTCGCGTCGTACGCCCCGAAGGCGTTCTCCCACGTCGACGTGTCGGTGCCGCGCCCGTCGGTCGGTTCGACGATGCAGTGGATCGGCAGCTCGAAGGCGCGCGCGAACTCGAAGTCGCGCTGGTCGCCCGCCGGTACGGCCATGATCGCGCCGGTGCCGTAGCCCATCAGGACGTAGTCGGCGATGAAGACGGGGATCTGTTCGCCGTTGACCGGGTTGGTCGCGTACGTGCCGATGAAGACGCCGGTCTTGTCCTTGGCCTCGGCCTGCCGCTCCACGTCGGACTTGGAGGCGGCCTGCGCGCGGTAGGCGGCGACGGCCTCGGCGGGGGTGGCGTGACCGCCCGTCCAGACGTCGTGGGTGCCCTCGGGCCAGGTGCCCGGGGTGAACTTCTCGACCAGCGGGTGCTCGGGCGCCAGGACCATGTAGCTCGCGCCGAACAGGGTGTCCGGGCGGGTGGTGAAGACCGTGATGGCCTCGCCGTCCACGGGGAAGCCGACGCGGGCGCCCTCGGAGCGGCCGATCCAGTTGCGCTGCTGCAGCTTGATGGCCTCGGGCCAGTCCAGTGCGTCCAGGTCGTCCAGCAGCCGGTCGGCGTACGCGGTGATCCGCATGTTCCACTGGCGCAGCTTGGCCTTGAAGACGGGGAAGTTGCCGCGCTCGGAACGGCCGTCGGCGGTGACCTCCTCGTTCGCCAGGACGGTGCCCAGCCCGGGACACCAGTTGACGGGCGCGTCGGAGGCGTACGCCAGGCGGTACTCGCTCAGGATGTCGGCGCGCTCGACCTCGGTCAGCTCGCTCCAGGAGCGTCCACCGGGTACCGCGCGCTCACCGATCTGGAACTGTGCGACCAGTTCGGCGATCGGGCGGGCCTTGTCGGCCTCGTCGTCGTACCAGGAGTTGAAGATCTGCAGGAAGATCCACTGGGTCCACTTGTAGTAGTCCGGGTCGATCGTCGCGAACGACCGGCGCCTGTCGTGGCCCAGGCCCAGCCGGCGCAGCTGGATCTTCATGTTCTCGATATTGGCCTCGGTGGACACCCGCGGGTGCGTGCCGGTCTGCACGGCGTACTGCTCGGCGGGCAGGCCGAAGGCGTCGAAGCCCAGGGTGTGCAGGACGTTGTGGCCGGTCATGCGCTGATACCGGGCGAATACATCGGTGGCGATGTAGCCCAGGGGGTGACCGACGTGCAGGCCCGCACCGGAGGGGTACGGGAACATGTCCATGATGAACTTCTTGGGCTTTGCGACCAGCGAGGGGTCTCCGGCCAGGTCGCCCTTCGAGTTGGGCGCCTCGTACGTGCCGTCGGCGTCCCAGAAGTCCTGCCAGCGTGCCTCGATCTGCTCGGCCATGGCGGCCGTGTAGCGGTGCGGCGCGGCCACCTCGGAGGCGGCAGCGTTGTTCGTCTCGCTCATGATCCTCAAAGCTCCATCGATCGTCTCTGCCAGCGGCTCAGGAAATGAAAAAACCCCTCGCACAGGAGGGGGCGCCGCGCCGATGCCGGTCGCGGTTTTCCGGCGACCGGGATTGATCAGCGCGGCTCACTAAGCAGAAGGCGTACGGCACGCATGGCGTCAGGGTACCGCAGCGGCCGAGCGGACCGCGACGCGCTTTCGGCTACGCTGCGGCACTGCGTGTCACGTCCGCGCCAGGTCGACAGAAGCTGAACGAAAGTCAAAAGTTACTTCGCGTAAGGGCCTCTAAGGGACATCACAACTCCCTCGCAGCCCTTTGACAACAGCGCAATAACTCAAACCTCGTACCCCTCGGTATGGCTCGACCTAGAGTGCGGCAGCGGGACCGCTTTCCCGAACTGTTCGGAGTTGCCCCCATGAACTCTCGCCGCAACAACAGCACGCTCACCCAGCCGAGCCGATCGGTCCGGGGCGGAGTGACTGCTGCCGCTTTGCTGCTGATACCCGTCGTCGTCGTGGTCGGAGGTGACGGATTCCGTGAATTCCTCAACTTCGGCGCGGGCGTTCTGTCGCTCGTGTCCCTCACCCTCTCGGTGCTCTGGGGGCTCGTCGCGACCGACCGGGTCTTCCTCAACACGCGCCAGAGGCTGATCGCCCAGGCCGTGCACAGGAGCACGGCGGTGGCCTCGGTCGGCTTCCTGCTGCTGCACGTCTCGGTCAAGCTCGTACTCGACCACACCTCGGCGATCGCGGTCGTGATCCCCTTCGGCCTCGGCGTCACCGGCACCGACGGGCTCATCGGTTTCGGCACCCTGGCCGGTCTCCTGATGGTCGTCACGGCCCTCACCGGCGCGCTGCGCAGTGCCTTCTCGTCCCCCGTGCAGGTCGCCGGTCGCTGGCGCGCGCTGCACATGCTGGCCTACCCCGCCTGGTGCTCGGCCCTGATCCACGGTCTCTTCGCCGGGCGCGAGGCGAAGCCGGTCTTCGTGATCCTGTACAGCCTGGCCCTGGTCGCCGTCATGGGCGCACTGCTCCTGCGGTCGGCCCCCCTGCCGTTCAAGCGGAAGGTCGCCAGGCGCGTCCTGTCCCTGCTCGACAGCGACAACCGGCCCTACCGCGAAGAGCCCGGGGCACGCCGTGCCGGTGACTCCTCGCTGCCCGGCGGCGGCGGTCGGCCCGGCTTCCCGGACATGCCGGTCCCCTCGCAGCGGACGTCGTCCCCGTCCGGGTCGTACGCGTCCCCGCAGCGCTCCGCCCTCCAGGACTCGGCGTCCTTCACGGACACCGGCGGCTTCGCGGCCGCCTACCGGGCCGTCAACACCCCGCGCGCGCAGGACCCTCTGACACCCGACCCCAGCCGCATGCAGGTCCCGATGGACATGCAGGCCACGGAGGCGATGCCGCGCGTCGACGACAACACCGGCCCCCGCTGGCCGGCCCCGTCCCCGCCGCTCTACGAGGCCCCGCCGCGCCCGGCCGGGACGCCGACGTACGACACCGGGACGATCCCCACATACGACGCGAACAACATGTACGACACCGGCGCCGTCCCCACGTACGGCTCAAGTGATGTGTACGACACCGGTGAGACGAACGACCCCCTCGGTACGTACAACGCGAACGACATGTACAACAGCGGTCCCGCCACTGAAACGCAGCCCGGTTCCTACGAGGCACCAAGCAACGGCGAACCCTGGAACGCGCCTTCCGGAGGCTTTTAGTGAACGAGGCCCTTCCCGACGTCCCCGAAGTCCGAGTGGTGGGCCTTCCCCAGCTCACCTCCGGTTTCGATCTCGTCGAGAGACTCGACCTGCCCATGCACCTGAAGGTGCACGGGCCTCTCGAGCCGATGGGCGGTGAGCAGCTCGCGCAGCTCTCCGAGCGCATCAACCTGAAGGGCCGCGGTGGCGCGGGTTTCCCGTTCCACAAGAAACTGCGGTCGGTCGCCGAGGCGGCGATCCGCCGCGGTGTACGTCCCGTGGTCGTCGTCAACGGAAGCGAGGACGAACCCGCCTGCCGCAAGGACACGGTGATGATCAACCGTGCCCCGCACCTGATCCTGGACGGCGCCCTGCTGGTCGCCGAGGCGCTGGGCGCACGCACCCTGGTCGTCGGTGTGACCCGTGAGTCCACGCAGCGGTCGATGGAGGCGGCGCTCTCCGAGCGCGGGCTGACCAACCGCCGCGGAGCGACCATCCGCGCGCGCGTGCAGCGCAATCCGGTGCGCATGGTGACCGGAGCGGCGGCCTCCCTGGTCCGTTCCATCGACGGCGGTCCCGCGATCCCGCCCGGCCGCAAGACCAGCGCCTCGCAGAACGGTGTCGGCGGCGCGCCCACCCTGCTGTCGAACGCCGAGACGTTCGCCCAGCTGGCGATCGCCGCGCGCATCGGCGCCGAGCGCTACGGCAACACGGGCCTGTACGACGAGCCCGGCACGGTCATGCTCACCGTCTCAGGAGCGGTCGCCCGCCCGATGGTGATCGAGGCCCCCACGGGTGTACCGCTGCGGTACATCCTGCAGCTGGCCGGCGCCCCGCCGGTCCCGCAGGGCGTGCTGACCGGCGGGTACCACGGCAAGTGGCTGGACTCCGCGACGGTCAACGAGGCGATCGTCTCGCGCAACTCCCTGGACGCGGTGGGCGGTGCGCTCGGCGCGGGCGCGATCCTGCCGATCAGCACGGCGACCTGCCCGCTGGGCGAGTCGCTGCGGGTGGCGCAGTGGCTGGCGGAGGAGAGCGCGGGACAGTGCGGTCCCTGCTACCTCGGACTGCCCGCCGCGGCGCGCGGCATGGAGGACATCCTCAACGGCGGCGGCCCGGCCGCCCTGGAGGCGCTCAAGCAGGTCGCCAACGCCGTGAAGCGGCGCGGCGCGTGCTCGCACCCGGACGGCTCCGCGATGTTCCTGGAGTCGACCATCAAGGCATTCACGGACGACCTGGCCGCGCATGTCCTCGGCAACGGCTGCGGACGGCCCGTGGAGGGCGTCCTGCCGCTCTTCGAGGGTGGCCAGCAGCCCACCGGCATCCCGGGCGGCCAGGCGGAGCCGGAGCAGGGTCCCAGCCGCCAGAAGATCTACGTCGACTGGACACTGTGCCGCGGGCACGGCCTGTGCGCGGACATCCTCCCGGAGGTCTTCCAGCTGGGCGCCGACGGCTTCCCGACCGTCGCGCAGGCAGGAGTGCCCCGGTACGCGGAGGCGAAGGCGCTGCGCGCCGTACGCCGCTGCCCGGCGCTCGCGCTGCGCCTTGAGGAGGACACCCGCGGAGCGGCTCCCCGCCAGAACCTCCCCGCCGTGCGCGAGGGCGGTGGCGGCGGCCGCCGAGCCCTGGGCCGCGGTCGCTGACGGTTCGGCGGCCCGGGAGACCGGGCCGCCGAACCGCACAACAAGAGACCACGAGCAAGAGACAGTAAGAGCGAGCCAATGCAAAAGGCGGGCCATCCTTTTCGGATGACCCGCCTTCATGTGCTGTGGAGCTAAGGAGATTTGAACTCCTGACCCCCTGCATGCCATGCAGGTGCTCTACCAACTGAGCTATAGCCCCTTGCGGTGTTCCACCGGACTTCCCCGGCGGCGACGCCAACATTACCGGTCCCCCGGGTGCACCACCAAATCGTTTCCGGGGCGAACGGACAAGCCGGACAAGAGGGGTGGCACGCCGGATAGCGTCCGCCTCCGTAGCCGTGATCGCGTTCCCTGGAGTCGCTCGTCGGCCACGCGCGCGTGGAGGACGTCTGGCGGGCCGTCTCGGCGCCCCTCACGGGCTTCCTGGGGTCTTGGGTGGCCGCGGCCCCGGAACCGCGCGGGAGGCGCGCCTGAGCCGTCGTCGCCTGCGCGACGACGGTACTGAGGGGTCCGCTTTCGTGTTGCCGACCATGACCGGGGTCACCCTGTGGCGAAACCCCGGTCGGCGTCAGGCAGTGGCGAAGGAATAGAACCGTTTGAGCGTGCAGTGCTCGTCGAGGAGCCGGCCGTAGATCGGCTCGCCCTCCAGCTCGCGGTACGTCTCGATCGGGTCGCCTTTTATGATCAGCGCCCGCGCGCATTCCTCGCACCAGTACTGGTAGTCGTGGTTGACCGGCTCCATGTCGCGCACGATGGGCGTACCACTGCCGCACCAATCGCACTTGCGCCTGTGTGCACCCATCGATCAGCTCCCGCTGTGGCCGCAGGCCGTGCACACGTAGGAAATTCCGCCGCTGTCGCCGAGAAGCAGGGCAACGTGGGCCGAACCGCGGGAAGGGCGGTCGAGGCGGGTGATCCGGTCCCGTATCACCTCGGATCCGGGAAGGTCGCCGACCTCCCCGAGGATGCTCGCAGGCATCGCCACTCCCTCCCGTCGGGCCGCCCCTTCCGGCCGTTTGATTCTGCCACGGCCGGGCCAATACGGTCAGCGACGCCTTCGTACCAGTCCGGACACGGCACCCGTCGCGGCGGTCGCGGCCAGCGCGAACATGCAGACGAGAAGCGCGTCCGAAGAGGTATACGCCCCCGGGGCCCCAAGTGACTCAAGCCGATTCAAGAAGAGTGTGCCGAACATCGCGACACCGATCAGCTGACCGAGCTGGGTGACCGTGGCGAGCAGGCCGCTGGCGTCCGCCGCGTCCTCGGGGCGCACGGTGGCGAGCGCCCGCGTGAGCGTGGGACTGAAGCCGAGCGCGAGCCCCGTACCGACGCCGGCGAACGCCACGTACAGCCAGAAGCCGGCCCCGTGGCCGTCCCGCAGCGCCAGGCCCACGCCCGCGACGGAGACCGCGGCGAGCGTGAACCCGGCCGGGATCAGGGCGCGTTGCCAGGAGGCGGGCCACCCGCGCCAGGTCAGCCCGACCAGCCCGAAGACCACGGCGGTCGGCGCGAAGGTGAGTCCCGCGCGCAGCGCGCTGAAGCCGAGGCCGCCCTGGATGTGCAGGGTGAGCGCGAACAGGAAACCTCCGTTGACCGCCATCACGGCCATGATCCGGAAGACCGCGAGCCCCATGCCGGAGTGGCGCAGCACCCTGGGCGCGATCAGCGGGGTGCCGCCGCGCCGGGCGAGCCGGGACTCGTACGCGCAGAACAGGGCGAAGGCGACCGCGGCGGCCGCGAGCGACAGCCGGGACCACAGCGGCCAGTCCTCCTCCTGCCCGAGCACCAGCGGCACCGTGAGCAGCGACACGGCCGCGCCCAGGAGCACCAGGCCCGGCAGGTCGAGCCGGTGCGCGCGCTCCGGGGCGCGTGCGTCGTCGCGCGGCAGGACGCGCGCGCCGAGCGCCAGCAGTACGAGGCCCACGGGTACGTTCACCAGGAAGACCGGGCGCCAGCCCGTGCCGAACAGGTCCGCGCTGACCAGGACCCCGCCGAGCACCTGTCCGGCCGCGGCGCCGGTCGCGAGGACCGCCGCGTACAGGCCGAGGGCCCTCCCCCGGGCCTCGCCGGTGAAGTTGCGCTGGATGAGGCTGAGGACCTGCGGGATCATCACGGCCGAGCCGGCTCCCTGGATCAGCCGGAAGGCGATCAACTCGCCCGTGCCCTGGGCGAGTCCGCAGGCGAGCGAGGCCGCCGTGAACAGCGCGAGGCCGGCCAGGTAGACGCGGCGGTGGCCGAGCAGGTCGCCCAGGCGGGCGCCGGTGATCAACAGGACGGAGTACGAGATGGCGTATCCGGCGACCACCAGCTGCAGTTCGGCGCCGGAGGCGTGGAGTTCGGCGCCGATGGTGGGGACCGCGACATTGACGATGAAGACGTCGAGGAGCGCCATGAACTGGGCGGCGAGGACGATCGCGAGCAGTCGTCCGGGGCGATTGTCAGTGCCGGGAGTTTTACTTGTGGCAGGCGTTGGTCCGGGGCCGGATCCTGGTGCGGAGTCCGGGCCCGCGGGGGTTGTCGTCGTCATGCCATCGAGCGTGGGGGCGGGCGGGTACAGGTGTGGAGAGCCCGCTGATGCTGGTACTGACAGCACCTGGCAGGGGCCGGGCCGGGGGTCGACGATGGGGGATGTGACGACGATGGCCACGACACAGCGGCGTCGGCCGGAGCTGGCCGCCTTCCTGCGGAGCAGGCGGGCGCGGGTGACACCGGCCGATGTGGGGATGCCGCCGGGTCTGCGCCGCCGCACCCCCGGGCTGCGGCGCGAGGAGGTGGCGCAGCTGTCGGGGGTCGGCGTGACCTGGTACACGTGGCTGGAGCAGGGCAGGCCGATCAACGCGTCGCCGCAGGTGCTGGACGCGGTGGCGCGCACGCTGCGGCTCGACCAGCCGGAGCGCGAGCATCTGTACGACCTGGCGGAGGTGCCGTACACCCACGGCGCCGAGTCGACCACGCTGGCCGTGGGTCCGGAGGTCCAGGAGATAGTCGACGCCCTCGCCCCGAGCCCGGCGGTGGTCTACAACGCGCGGTACGACATCCTCGCGACCAACCCGGCCTACCGGGACGTGTTCTTCGTGCCGGAGACGCGCCCGTCCGGCGGTGGCGTCCGCAACGCGCTGTGGACGCTGTTCACGGCCTCCGAGGAGGACTGCCCGCTGGTGTTCCGGGAGAGCGAGCTGCCGGTGATGGTGGCGACGCTGCGGGCCGCGTACGGGAGACATGTCGGCGAGCCCGTGTGGGAGGACTTCATACGCAGGCTGTCGGAGGTCAGCGGGCACTTCGCCCGGCTGTGGCGGAACGGGGACGTGGCGCCGCCGGGACCGCGCGTGAAGACGTTCCGGCACGTGGCGGTGGGCGAGTTGCGGATGACGTCGGTGTCGATGTCGGTCGACGGGATGCCGGAGTGCCGGGTCGTGGTCTACCGGCCGGCCGACGAGGAGACGAGTGCGCGGGCGGCGCGGCTGAGGGAGATCCGGCGGCGGAGGGCACGAAAAATCCCGCCCCCTGATGGGGACGGGATCATCGATCTGTGGAGCTGATCTGTGGAGCTAAGGAGAATTGAACTCCTGACCTCCTGCATGCCATGCAGGCGCTCTACCAACTGAGCTATAGCCCCTTGCGGTGTCCGATCCGGCTTCCCGGCGGCGGAACAAGAAGAACTTTAGCCTGCGACCAGCCGGAAAGTGAAATCCGGTCCCGCGGGGCATCGGGGGGCCGGACAGAGGGCCCGCCGAGGTGCCCTGCGGGTGCTCCAAGGGGCGCAGGGCTCCGCCGCGGAACGCGACCGGCCACGACGGACCCGCAGGTGAAGCACCGCACTTCCGTCGGAGCGCTTGGCGGAGCGCCTAGTCGTCGTCTCCCAGTACCGGCTCCGGCAGTGTCCCCGCGTTGTGTTCCAGCAGTCGCCAGCCGCGGGCACCCTCGCCGAGGACGGACCAGCAGCAGTTGGAGAGACCGCCGAGGCTCTCCCAGTGCTGGGACTCCAGGCCGAGGAGACGGCCGATGGTGGTGCGGATCGTGCCGCCGTGGCTGACAACGACGAGCGTGCCGTCGTCGGGGAGCTTGTCGGCGTGCCGGAGCACCACGGGGGCGGCACGGTCGGCGACCTCGGACTCCAGTTCACCACCGCCCCGGCGCACCGGCTCGCCGCGCTTCCACGCCGCGTACTGGTCGCCGTAGCGCGCGATGATCTCCTCGTGCGTCAGGCCCTGCCAGACGCCCGCGTAGGTCTCGCGCAGGCCCTCGTCGTGGGTGATGTCGAGGCCGGTGAGCTCGGACAGCTCAGCCGCCGTGTTCGCCGCCCGCTTCAGGTCCGAGGCGACGATCGCGTCGGGCTTCAGGGACGCGAGCAGCCGGGCGGCGCGACGGGCCTGGCCCACGCCGGTCTCGGTGAGCTCGACGTCCGTCGTGCCCTGGAAACGGCGCTCCACGTTCCACAACGTCTGGCCGTGGCGCCACAGGATGACGCGGCGCCCACGGCCCGCCTTCTTCCCGGCCTCGGACAGCGGCCTGCCGTCCGCCGCCGGATGCCCCGCCCCGGCGGTCACCGAAGCTCTCCGCGCAGCTCGGCGGCGTCCTCCGCGTCCTGGAGCTCGGCGTGCTCGGCGCCCTTGCCGCGCGTGGCCTTCGCGTCCGCGGGCAGGTCCAGCTCGGGGCAGTCCTTCCAGAGCCGCTCCAGCGCGTAGAACACCCGCTCCTCGCTGTGCTGGACGTGCACCACGATGTCGACGTAGTCGAGCAGGATCCAGCGGGCGTCGCGGTCGCCCTCGCGGCGCACCGGCTTCGTGCCGAGCTCCTTGTTCAGCCGCTCCTCGATCTCGTCGACGATCGACTTGACCTGGCGGTCGTTGGGCGCGGAGGCCAGCAGGAAGGCGTCCGTGATCGACAGCACGTCGCTGACGTCGTACGCGATGATGTCGTGCGCGAGCTTGTCGGCGGCCGCCTGCGCGGCGGTGGTGATGAGCTCGAGAGAGCGGTCAGTGGCGGTCACTACAAGGCTTTCCGTAGACGGTCAGGAGTCCCCGAGGGGTTGGGGCCTGTGCGGCGGATCATGCCGGAGACGCGGGGTCTGGCACGCGCATCCGCGCTTGCCGGACGCCATCGCACTCCTCCGGCCTGCTCCGCCGGGCAGGCCCTGCCCCAAGGGTCTCACGGACCGCCGACAGCACCCCACGCGATTAACCGATCACACCGCGGGCGAGGCCGGGGGCTCCGGACCGCACCCGGGCACGCCCGGCGCCTAACGAGGTGTCCGCGCCGGGTGCCTGTACCGGTGCCGGCACCGAGTGCTGCACCGGTATCTGCACCGGGTGTCCGACCCGCCACGCGGCCAGGGCACCCCCACAGGCACCGCCCGACACCCGCCCGTCAGCCGCCCGACGAACCCGCCGAGCCGCCCACCTTGTAGTCCTGGCCGAGTACGACCGACACATCCGCGTTCGACGTGGTCTTGCCCTTCTTCACCGAGCTCGTCGGCAGGCCGAGCGTCTTGGCGACCTCCACCGCGTCGTCCTTCTTCGCGGCGTCGGCGTATGTGATCTGGGACACGGCCTGGGCGACATCGGTCTCGCCGCCGTCGACGAAGGTGTAGCCGCCGTTCAGCAGGACGACCCTGGCCTGTTCGGTCGCGTCCTTGTCACCCGTCGAGTTGCGGATGCCGACCTGGACGGCCGCGCCCTTCTCGGGGCTCTTCGCGGCGCCGCCGAGGACGTCCTTGACCACGCTGTCACTGGCCTGCGGGCTGAGCCTGCCGTCCGTCTGGACCGGCAGCAGCGCCGTCTTGTAGTCGCCGCCCTTGGCGCGGTCGGCGAGCTTGGCCAGGAACGCGCCCAGGTCCTTGTCGCTCAGCGAGGGGTCGAGGATCTGCGCCAGCGACTGCACGGTGGTCGTCGCGGCCTCCGGGTCCGACGACAACTTGCGCAGCACTCCCTGCATGACCTGGCCGAACCGCTCCAGCTGGGCGTTCTGCGACTCCCCCGAGGCGCGGTACGTGGCGTACGCGACGGCCATCTTGCCGCTCAGCGTCTGCTGCTCGCCCTTCTTGACGAGGGGCGCCTCGCCCTTCTTCTTCGCCTCCGGGTCCGGCACGTCCGCGTTGGTGTCGATGTCGATGTTGCCGACGAGTTCGACGAGGTTGTTGAGGTACGGGGTGTCGAGGCGCCAGGTGCCCTCGACGTCGGTCCCGAGCACGGTGTCGATCTCGTCGCGCGTCCCGGAGGACCCGTCGTCGTCGACCGACTTGGCGAGCGTGGTCGTGGTGCCGTTGTCGTCCGTCAGGGCAAGGGAGTTGGGCAGCAGGACGGTGGTGCCCTGCTTGGTGGTGGTGTTGTTGACGAGCAGCGCCGTCGCCGTGCCGCCGCCCTTGGTGTTGTGCAGGTGGACGATGATCACGTCGCGGTTCTGGGCGCCGCCGACGGTGGTCGTGCCGGATGCCGACTCCGAGGACGTTCCCGGCAGACTGCCGTCGTACCAGAGGTAGCCGACCCCGCCGACCGCGACCAGCGCGAGCGCCACGACCAGGGCGACGACACGGCCGCGCGCCCGGCGCTTGGCCTCCTCGCGCCGCTCGGTGCGGTTCTCGGTGAACTTCAGCCAGTCGATGACGTCTTCGGATTCCTCGGGCTGCTCCTCCACGAAGGCGAACTGCTCGGTCCGGTAGTCGCGTTCGCCCTGCTGCCCGTCGCCCTGCCGCCCGTCCTCCGGCGGCTCCGGGGACTCCGCGGGGCGCGCCTGCTGCGGGATGTAGGCGGTCTGCTCCGCGACATGGCTGTGGGCCTGCTGCTGACCGGTGTCATAGGGCGCCACAGGTTGCTGCTGACCCGTGTCATACGACACCACGGGCGACGCCTGCTGCCCCTGCTGGCCCGTCGCGTACGGGTCGTACCCGTACCCCTGCCCGTATCCCTGACCCTGGTGGTCCTGGCGGCCTTGCTGCCCCTGGTACGCCTGCTGCCCCTGCTGTCCTTGCCCGTACCCCTGCGCCTGCCCCCCGTAGGGGTCGTACGAGCCGTACTCCTGCTGGGCCTGGGGGGCCTGCGGAGTGTGGGGAGTCTGGGAAGGTGACGGCACCTGCCGGTACACAGGCTGCCCGAACTCGTCGTAGCCGACGAGCTCGTACTGGTCGCCCCCGTACCCAGCGTCGTATCGGTCGTTCACCGGTGCCCCTCTCGGCTCACTCGCCGCGGTACAGCTCTCGCTTGTCGATGTAGCGCACCACACCGTCCGGCACCAGATACCAGACCGGGTCGCCCTTCGCGACCCTCGCACGGCAGTCTGTGGACGAGATGGCGAGCGCGGGAACCTCGACGAGCGAGACACCGCCCTCCGGCAGACCGGTGTCGGTCAGTATGTGGCCGGGCCGGGTGACCCCGATGAAGTGCGCGAGGGAGAACAGCTCTTCGGCGTCGCGCCAGGTGAGGATCTGGCCGAGCGCGTCCGCGCCGGTGATGAAGAAGAGGTCCGCGTCGGGGTTGAGCACCCGGAGGTCGCGCAGGGTGTCCGTGGTGTAGGTCGGACCGCCGCGGTCGATGTCGATGCGGCTCACGGAGAACTGCGGGTTCTCGGCGGTCGCGATGACCGTCATCAGATAGCGGTCCTCGGCCGGGGAGACCTTGCGGTCGGTCTTCTGCCACGGCTGTCCGGTCGGCACGAACACCACCTCGTCGAGGTGGAACTGCGCGGCGACCTCACTGGCCGCCACGAGGTGCCCGTGGTGGATCGGGTCAAACGTTCCGCCCATGACGCCGAGGCGGCGCTTTCCCGGGTTCGACGGGCCGTTTCCCGGGCCGCGCCGGGCGCTCTGCGCCGTGCCGCCCGCCGGACCGGTAGGCATGTCCTGCTCTCCCATGCGTGCAGACCCTACCGGCCCCGACGACGGGTCCGGTCGCGCGGGCGTCAGCGGTCCCGGTTGAAGCGGGTGGTGATCCACAGCAGCATCATCAGGATGAAGAAGGCCCCGCCGCCGGTCAGATAGGGGCTGAGGCTCTCGTGGTTGCCGCCGCGCTCCTCGCCCTCGGCGGCGAATGTGACCAACTGGGCAGCGGTGCTGTGGATGCTCATCTTCGGCAGGACCTATCCGGTGTGGGCGGGATAAAGACTTCCGGACATCGTAAGCGGGGGCTGTCGCCGGTATCACTCCGACTCCGCCGTCGGGACCGCCCGGCGTCGGCCGAGAGATCCTTCCCCCCTCTCAACCGTCCGGAACCTTCCGTGGGTCTAAGGGGTCGGGAACCTTCCGCCCGGCCTCACTCGTCCCGTTTGTAGCCGCGCAGAAGGAACCAGGCAGTCAGCACACAGCCGACGACCATCACGATCAGCACGACACGGAGGAGATTCCCCGCCCCTTGCTGTTGGGCGGCGCTCGCGGCCTCGGTGAGCCAGGGCTCGGGGAGATGCTCCATGATGTACGACTCCTTCGCTGTACTGCCCGTCCACGGTATCTCCGCCTAGGCTGGGCCCCGCCTTGGGGGCACAGAAGGCAATCAAACGCATGGGGGACCACATGCCAGAAGAAAGCCACGAGAACGTACCGAGCAGGCAGCGCCGTCGCTTCGAGGGGATCTCCTCCCGGGCGTACGAACACCCGGCGGACCGCTCGGCCCTGGTCGCCCTGCGCAAGCTCAGCGGCTTCGACACCGTTTTCAAGGCGCTCAGCGGCCTGCTCCCGGAGCGCAGTCTGAGGCTGCTGTTCCTGTCGGACTCCGTGCGCGTCTCGGACGCCCAGTTCGCGCACCTGAACGTCATGCTGCGCGACGCCTGTTACATCCTGGACCTGGAGAAGGTCCCGCCGATGTACGTCAACCAGGACCCGCAGCCGAACGCGATGTGCATCGGCCTGGACGAGCCGATCATCGTCGTCACCACCGGCCTCGTGGAGCTGCTCGACGAGGAGGAGATGCGGGCGGTCATAGGCCACGAGGTGGGCCACGCCCTGTCCGGCCACTCCGTCTACCGCACGATCCTGCTCTTCCTGACCAGCCTCGCCCTGCGGGTGGCGTGGATCCCGCTCGGCAACCTCGCGATCATGGCGATCGTGACCGCCCTGCGCGAGTGGTTCCGCAAGTCCGAGCTGTCCGCGGACCGCGCCGGTCTCCTGGTCGGCCAGGACCTGAAGGCCTCGATGCGCGGCCTGATGAAGATCGCGGGCGGCAACCACCTGCACGAGATGAACGTGGACGCGTTCCTCGCCCAGGCCGAGGAGTACGAGGCCGGGGGCGACCTCCGCGACTCGGTGCTCAAGATCCTCAACGTCATGCCCCGCTCCCACCCCTTCACCACGGTCCGGGCGGCCGAGCTGAAGAAGTGGGCCGAGTCCCGCGACTACCAGCGGATCATGGACGGCCACTACCCGCGCCGGGACGAGGACGGGGACACCTCGGTCACGGACTCCTTCCGCCAGTCGGCCGCGAGCTACGCGACCGACGTCAAGAACTCGAAGGACCCGCTGATGAAGCTGGTCAGCGACATCGCGGGCGGCGCGGGCGGCCTCGGCGGCCGGGTCCGGCGCGGCTTCGGCGGCTTCGCGACCGGCAGCGGGGGCGGCAGCAGCTCCCCCACGGACCAGCCGCCCACCGACCGCCCGGACGACGAAAGCCCCAACGGAAGCAACGGCAGGGCCTGAGCGCGGGAAGCGCCCTGAGCCCGGGCTCTGCACGGCCCCTGAAGGCCGGGGCCGGCCCGAGCCCGGGCGCGCCGCGATCCCGACCCCCGGGGAAAAGCCGGAGCCACAAGCACAGCCACAGCCACAGCCACAGCAGGCTGGAGCCAGAAGCCGGGGCCGGAGCTACCGCTCAGGCCCGAACCACGGCTCGGGGCACGGCGGCCCAGGGAGCCAGAAGGCACAGGAGGCCGAACTACAGCTTCGGCTGGGCACTGGCCGCCAAGGAGCCGCACAGAGACGTGGCGCTGCCCGTCGCATACGGGTCGGTGCCGGCCGGGCCGCCCGCCCTGGCCGTCTCGCCCGCGAGCAGCGGACGCAGATGGTTCGTCGCGTCCTCGGCGCAGGCCAGCGGCCCGGCCTGGACGTACGAGACGACCAGCTCGGCCTGGCGCATGCGCAGGTCGTCGCGGTCGAACCGGAAGTGCAGCTCGCGTCGCACGGTGAACAGCGAGGCCTTGGCCTTCTCGTCCGAGCCGGTCGGCCGCAGGGCGTAGACGAAGGTGTGGTCGGCGCTGACCTCAAGGGTGTCGGAGTCGGTCTCGGCGGCCGACAGCGTGCCCTGCACCCGGATCTTGCTGTCGGCCAGCTCCGCCTGGTTGGGGTCGAAGCGAACCAGCCAGCCGGTGGGCGCGTGCCGCCCGTCCGCGGTGGGCCGCTCGAAGCTCTGGTCGAACTGGTCGAGCTGCTGCGGGTCGAGCCGTATCCGCACGGACCGGGTGGCGCCGCCGGTGAGGACGTCCGGGTCGAGGGAGGACTCGACCAGGTAGTCCTTCGCCGTGGTCAGCGCGGTGACGACCTGGCTGTCGGAGAAGTGGGCGGTGCGCCGGGAGGCGGGCAGCGTGATGCCCTCGGCGCCGATGCGGAACTGGTCGGCCGGGCTGTGCGCGTACAGCGAGTCGATGTCGGTGGAGCCGGGCACGGCGCTCTGCGGGGCGAGCGGTATCACCGTCATCCGCAGCGGCTCGGGATGCTTGGCGGCGGGCGTCTGGTACGGATGACGTACGCCCATGTAGATCGCGGTGCCGAAGGCCACGGCGATCAGCAGGACGAGGATCAGCGCCTGCCGGGACAGGCCACGGCGCATCTGCGGACGGCGGCGGACGGCCGGGGCATGATCGCCGATCCGCTCCTGCGCGGAGAACTCCTGGAGGCGGGCAGCGCGGACGAACGACTCGTCGAAGACGACGGATCGATACTCTTCCTCGCCACCACCAGGAGCACCCTCGGGGCTCCCCTCAGGTGGGTCTCCAGGTCCGCCCATACATTCAGAGTAGGTCGCGAGGACCTCCGGTAAACGCCCTGGTACACGACAAGTTCTGACAGGGCCTCACGGAAGCCCTACGGCGTGCGCGGCACCGCCGAGACGGCTGGCTGGGAATAGTCGGCCGAGGCCGAGGGACCCACTCCGCTTCCCTGTTCGAGGCCTGTGGACGCGGGCGGCGGGACCTGGTCCCGGCTGCCCGAGGAAGCTCCCCGGTAGACCGCCGTGAAAGCGAGCGCGACCATGCCGATCCCCATCACGAGGGCGAGCATCCAGGCGACGGGACGGTGCCAGCGGGCCTGCTTCCCGTACGTCCCAGGATGGCCGTAGCCGCCGTGCAGGACGTCGCGGTCGTCGAGGTCGTCCAGATCCGGGTCGTGGCCGAAATCACCACGTCCGTCGGGTCCGAATCCGTCGCCGAAGAGCTCGTCGTCACCGCGTACCCCCCGGGGGTGTGTCCGGCGGGCTTCGGCCTCGGAGGCCTCGGCTCTCGCCTGGGCAGCGGCCAGGAGGCGCTCGACTGCGGTCGGTTCGTGAACCGTTGCCGCCCGTACAAAGGCCTCGTCGAAGACCACGGAGGCGAACTCTTCGTCCGCACCCCCGCGGTCGCGGTCGTCGTCGGGCTCCCAGCCGTCAGGGAACGGCGTGCCCCCCACGTCCTCCGGCACGGATCCAGAGTAGACCGGGGTGGTCAATTTGGGCAGACGGTATGGAAATTCATCCGCCTGACGAGACGTTTTCCGGGCGAAGCCCCCAAACACTCCGTGCGGGGTTTTCTCGGCGAGTTCCCCGAGCGCCTCTCGGCGCGTCCAGGAGGGGCCCCGGCCCCGCCCCCAGGAGCCCGTTCGGCGAGTCCTCGGAGAGCCCACGGCCCGCCGGCCGAAGGCCCATGCCCTTGGCGAGCCGGCGGCCCTCTCAGCGGCGGATGTGCCCGTCCCCGGTGACGATGTACTTGGTGCTCGTCAGCTCCGGCAGCCCCATCGGCCCCCGCGCGTGCAGCTTCTGCGTGGAGATCCCGATCTCGGCGCCGAAGCCGAACTGGCCGCCGTCGGTGAAGCGCGTGGACGCGTTCACGGCGACCGTCGTGGAGTCGACCAGCTGGGTGAACCGGCGGGCCGCCTGCTGCGAGGTGGTGACGATCGCCTCGGTGTGCCCGGAGCTCCAGAGCCGGATGTGCGCCACGGCCTTGTCGAGCGAGTCGACGACGGCGGCGGCGATGTCGTACGACAGGTACTCGGTGTCCCAGTCCTCGGTCGTGGCCTCGACGACGGCGGCCCTGGAGTCCTTGGCGTACGCGAGGACGCGCTCGTCGGCGTGCACGGTGACGCCGGCGTCCGCGAGGGCGTCGAGGGCGCGCGGCAGGAACTCGGGCGCGATGTCCTGGTGGACGAGGAGCGTCTCGGCGGCATTGCAGACGCTGGGCCGCTGCGCCTTGGAGTTGATCAGGATGTCGATCGCCATGTCGAGGTCGGCCTGCGCGTCGACGTAGACGTGGCAGTTGCCGGTGCCGGTCTCGATGACCGGGACGATGGACTCCTGGACGACCGTCTGGATCAGGGAGGCGCCGCCGCGCGGGATGAGCACGTCGACGAGACCGCGGGCGCGCATCAGCTCCCGTACGGACTCCCGGCCCTCGCCCGGCACAAGCTGTACGGCGTCGGCGGGCAGGCCCGAGCCGCCCACCGCGTCGCGCAGGACCCGTACGAGGGCGGTGTTGGACTCGTACGCGGAGGACGAGCCGCGCAGCAGGACCGCGTTGCCGGACTTCAGGCAGAGGGCTGCCGCGTCGACCGTCACGTTCGGGCGGGCCTCGTAGATGATCCCGACCACACCGAGCGGGACGCGGACCTGGCGCAGGTCGATGCCGTTCGGCAGGGTCGAGCCGCGGACGACCTCGCCGACCGGGTCGGGCAGCGCCACCACGTCGCGCACGTCCGAGGCGATCGCGCGGATCCGCTCGGGGGTGAGCGTCAGCCGGTCGATGACCGACTCGCTGGTGCCGGCCTCGCGGGCGCGCTCGACGTCCTTGGCGTTGGCCTCGACGATCTCGCTCGTACGGACTTCCAGCGCGTCCGCGATCGCGAGCAACGCGTCGTCCTTCTC
Organism: Streptomyces sp. ActVer; assembly: GCF_027270795.1. Lineage (NCBI taxonomy): Bacteria > Bacillati > Actinomycetota > Actinomycetes > Kitasatosporales > Streptomycetaceae > Streptomyces > Streptomyces sp. ActVer. The sequence continues at coordinate 9,399 of NZ_JAPWHT010000046.1, read as the reverse complement.
GGCCCGCGGGAGCGGGGCGAGGTCGGCGGCGGCGCCCTTGGCACGGTAGGCGGCCTGGGTGACCGGGGACATCGAGTCGTACGGCGAGAGCGTGGTCATATCCCGCAGGGTAGTGCGCCCGCGAGAGGTGTTCAGCCGTTGTCCCATACCGCGAGACAGGTCCTGAAATGCCCCTAGAAAGGGTGTACGCCCACAGGTGTCGCCGGCAGCGGTCCGTATCCCTCGGCGATGCGCTGGTGGTAGGTCTCGCGGTCGATGACCTCCAGGCCGACGATCTCCCAGGGCGGCAGTTTCGCGGTCTGGCGGTGCTCGCCCCACAGGCGCAGCGCGACCGCGGCGGCGTCGTGCAGGTCGCGTGCCTCTTCCCAGTAGCGGATCTCCGCGTGGTCGTTGGCATAGCGGCTGGTCAGCAGAAAGGGATGGTCGTGGGCGAGCTGTTCAAGACCGCGCCTGACCTCCTTCAGCGGGGCCTCGGCACCCGAGACGCTCAGCGTGACGTGCCAGAGCCTCGGCAGGTCCTGCGGCTCCTCGACCTCGTAGGTGTCGCCGGCCGCGACGCTGGTCAGGGCCCGCTCCTCGCCGGCCACCCGGGAGCCGACACCACCGCGGGACGCCGCCGCCCCAGGGCGCACTCGTCTCACGACGGCCTCCTTTACGCAATGGGTCCGCTCGGACTGAGGGGGTCTCCCTGAAACAAAGTTGAGCAGGTGGGAAGCCTCCGTGTGACGGTTTTACTGAACGTCCACCGGCGGGGGCCTTCCTTTCGGCCGTTTACGGGTGGAGCAGCACCAGATCGTCCCTGTGTACGACTTCGCGTTCGTACGCGGGACCCAGCTCGCGGGCCAGCTCGTGCGTCGAGCGGCCGATCAGCTGCGGGATCTCCTTGGCGTCGAAGTTGACCAGCCCCCGGGCGACCGCCCGTCCCGCGCTGTCGCGCAGTTCGACGGGATCGCCCGCGGTGAAGTCGCCCTCGACGCCCGCGATGCCGGCCGGCAGCAGGGACGTACGCCGCTCGACGACCGCGCGCACGGCCCCGTCGTCGAGGGTGAGGGCGCCCTGCGGGGTGGACGCGTGCTGGAGCCACAGGAGCCGGTCGGCGGAGCGGCGGCCCGTGGCGTGGAAGTACGTGCCGGTGTCCCGGCCCGCGAGTGCGTCCGCGGCGTGCACCGCGCTCGTCAGCACGACGGGGATGCCTGCCGCGGCCGCGATCCGGGCCGCCTCGACCTTGGTGACCATGCCGCCGGTGCCGACGCCGGCCTTGCCCGCGCTGCCGATGTCGACGTGCGCGAGGTCGACCGGGGTGCGCACTTCCGCTATCCGCGAGGTGCCCGGCTTGCTGGGGTCGCCGTCGTACACCCCGTCCACGTCGGAGAGGAGGACCAGCAGGTCGGCGCGGACGAGGTGGGCGACGAGGGCGGCGAGCCGGTCGTTGTCGCCGAAGCGGATCTCGTCCGTGGCGACGGTGTCGTTCTCGTTGACGACCGGCAGGGCGCCCATCGCGAGGAGCTTGTCGAGGGTGCGCGAGGCGTTGCGGTGGTGGGCGCGGCGGCTCATGTCGTCGGAGGTGAGCAGCACCTGGCCGACGCGGACGCCGTAGCGGGCGCAGGAGGCGGTGTAGCGGGCGACCAGGAGGCCCTGGCCGACGCTGGCGGCGGCCTGCTGTCGGGCGAGGTCCTTGGGACGGCGGCGCAGGCCCAGCGGGGCGAGGCCGGCGGCGATGGCGCCGGACGAGACGAGGACGATCTCCTTCTCACCGCCACTGCGGCCCTTGGCGAGGACGTCCACGAGGGCGTCCACGCGGTCGGCGTCGAGGCCTCCGGACGCGGTGGTCAAAGAAGAGGAGCCCACCTTGACGACGATCCTGCGGGCCTCCGCCACTCCCGGCCTCGCCGCCTGCACTGCCGCCTGCCTTGCCGCTGACACGCTGTACCCCAATGTTCCGACCAGCCCGGTCTGTGCAATCTACGTGACCGAGGGTGGCCGGCGCCGCCGCGTTTCGAGTGGCGGACGGACCGGGGGCCGCGGGAGACCCGAGTGAGCAAGACGAGAGAACCAGCTCACAGGTTCCAGTCTTTTTAGCAGGAAATACGGTGAATGATCTCACGCAAGATTGCTAGCGGGCCCGCCGAAGTCATACGGTCAGGGATCGGCTTCCCGCTCGCACGAGGATCCGCGAGAAATCGCGGAGATTCGCGAGGCACGACGAGGCCGACCCCCATGCTTCCCCCCATCCCTCGCAGGAGCCCATTCCGTGCCTTCCGCCGGACTCGCCCCCCGCCGCATCGTGCAGCTGTCGGCGCTGCTCTCGATGTTCGCGCTCTTCACGGCGCAGATCGTCTCCGCTCTGCTGCCGAACGTCCCGGTGTTCATCGCCGCGAGCGCCGCCGGGCTCGCCCTCGACGTGTTCCTGCAGTACCGGGACCCCGGTCTGCTCTCACTCCTGGGCAAGGTCCGCTTCGACGTCACGGTCCGGCAGTTGCTGCGCGACATGCTGATCCTGGTGGGGCTCCTGCGGATCGAGGGCATCAACCCGACGCGCGAGCAGGCTCCGCTGCTGGTCGCGATGTGCGTCTTCTACGCTCTGCACTTCGCCTGCCAGGCCGCCGCGGTCGTGGTCCGCCGCACCCGTACGCTGCCGATCGTCACCCGCAACATCGACGCGTCCGCGCTGAGCCTGAGCGCCGCGCCGCCGCGCGTCCTGGCCCGTCGCCCGGGTCACCGCCTGCTCACCTTCTCGATCCCGACCACGGCCGGCCTGATGGTCACCGCGGCCACCACGGACGCGTACTGGGGCGCCATCGGCGTCGGCATCGCGCTCGTCCTGATCGGCGGCGGCACGGCCTACCTCGCCACCTGGCTGCTGCCGAAGAAGCGCGCCAAGAGCGAGCAGAAGGTCATGGAGTGGCTGGACAAGTGGCTGGCCGACTACCGGCCGACCGTCGCCATGTACTTCTCGGGCGGTACGACCTCCGCGTACCAGGCGAACATGTGGCTCTCCACGCTCTCCTCGGTCGACGCGAAGCCGCTGATCGTGCTGCGTGAGCGCTTCATGGTGCAGAAGATCGACGCCACGGACGTCCCGGTCATCTGCTTCCCCAAGGTCTCGACGATGTTCTCGCTGGAGAACTCGACGCTGAAGATGATGCTGCACCCGGCCAACGCCGCGAAGACCTCGCAGGTCCTGCGCATCCCCACGATCAAGCACGCCTTCATCAACCACGGCGAGTCCGACAAGCTGTCCTCCTGCAACCCGTACGCGAAGGCGTACGACGAGGTGTGGGTGGCCGGTCCCGCGGCGCGCGAGCGGTACGCGCTGGCCGAGGTCGGCGTCGAGGACAAGGACATCGTGGAGGTCGGCCGCCCGCAGCTGGCGCCGATCCGCCCCTACTCCGGGGCGCCCACGGGTACGTACACGACCGTGCTGTACGCCCCCACGTGGGAGGGCTGGGACGGCAACCCCGGCAACACCTCGGTGGTACTGGCCGGCGAGAACATCGTGAAGCGGCTGCTCGCCGACGAGGGCGTACGGCTCCTCTACAAGCCGCACCCGATGACCGGTTCCGTCGACCCGCGCGCCGGCGCCGCGAACCAGCGAATCATGGCGATGATCCGCGAGGCCGGCGCCTTGCGGTCGGGCCCCCGTCCGGACGCCGGTGCCGCCGCCGAACTGACGCGCCGCACGGCCGAGTTGGACAAGCTCACGTCCACCGACTTCCGCGAGAGCGCGGACGAGATGGAGCGGATGCTGCTCCAGGGCACGCCGCGGGGCGACCGTGAGGCGGCCATCGTCGAGGCCACGCTGGCCTGGGAGAAGGCCTACTGGGCGTCCTTCCCGGAGTGGGAGCACCAGATCATCACGGACGCGCGGCCGGCCATCTTCGCCTGCTTCAACCAGGCGGACCTGCTGATCAGCGATGTCTCGTCGGTCGTCTCCGACTGGCTGTCGAGCGAGAAGCCGTACGCGGTCGCCAACACCTCGGGGATGTCCGAGGCGGCGTTCCGTGCGGGCTTCCCGACCGTGTCCGCGGGCGCCATCCTGTCGCCCAGGGCGGAGGGTGTGCCGGCGCTTCTGGAGTCGGTCCGCCACCCGGAGAAGGACCACTTCACGGCGGCCCGTGCCGAGCTCAAGGAGCACCTGCTCGGCCCGTCCGACCCGCCGTCGCTGGCGCGCTTCGACGCGGCGATCGACGACCTGTGCACCAAGGCCGACGAGCGGCGTGTCCGTATGGAGTCCCGCCTCGCCGCGGAGATCCCCTCCCCGCGCTCCGCGAAGGAGGACGCGGCCGAGGAGGCCGCGCAGGACCCGAACGAGGCGGACGACTCCGTCAACGCGTAGCCGCTGCCGCGGGGAGCACGTGGAAGAGGGCCCGGAGAATCTCCGGGCCCTCTTCCTGTTTTGCTTGCGTGCGTTTTCGGGTGCGGGTGCGGCGGGGGCTGGTCGCGCAGTTCCCCGCGCCCCTAAAAGCGACAGGTGACCGTCGGCCCCAGCCATCTTCAGGGGCGCGGGGAACTGCGCGAACGGCCCCCACCGGCCCGCAGTGAACAAACAAACCGTGGGGGCTTGGGGGAGGAGCCCCCGGTTTTGGTCGGTTGCGGTCTAGAACGGGTCGAAGTCGTCGAACTCCTGGTCCGCCTCGTCCCGTTCCGCCTGCTTCTCGCGTCGCCGCGTGACGGCGGGCCGAGGCGCCTCGAACCGATGGTCCTCACCACGGCGACCGAGCATCTCGGCCCCGGCCATGACCGTCGGCTCCCAGTCGAAGACGACCGCGTTCTCCTCGGGCCCGATGGCGACGCCGTCACCGTGCCGGGCGCCCGCCTTCATCAGCGAGTCCTCCACCCCGAGGCGGTTGAGCCGGTCGGCGAGGTAGCCGACGGCCTCGTCGTTGCTGAAGTCGGTCTGGCGGACCCAGCGCTCGGGCTTCTCGCCGCGTACGCGGAAGAGTCCGTCCTCCTCCTTGACCACCGTGAAGCCGGCGTCGTCGACCGCCTTCGGGCGGATGACGATACGGGTGGCCTCCTCCTCGGGCTTGGCCGCACGGGCCTCACCGACCAGGCCGGCGAGGGCGAAGGAGAGCTCCTTGAGGCCCGTGTGGGCCACCGCCGAGACCTCGAAGACCTGGTAGCCACGCGCCTCCAGGTCCGGGCGGACCATGTCGGCCAGGTCCTTGCCGTCCGGTACGTCGATCTTGTTGAGGACGACGAGACGGGGCCGGTTGCCCAGACCGCCGTACTGCTTCAGCTCCTCCTCGATCATGTCGAGGTCGGAGACCGGGTCACGGTCGGACTCCAGGGTCGCCGTGTCGAGGACGTGGACGAGCACCTCGCAGCGCTCGACGTGGCGCAGGAACTCCAGGCCGAGGCCCTTGCCCTGGCTCGCCCCGGGGATCAGACCCGGCACGTCCGCGATCGTGTAGACGGTCGAACCCGCCGTCACCACACCGAGGTTGGGGACGAGGGTCGTGAAGGGGTAGTCCGCGATCTTCGGCTTGGCGGCCGACAGGACCGAGATCAGCGAGGACTTGCCCGCGCTCGGGTAGCCGACGAGCGCGACGTCCGCGACGGTCTTCAGCTCCAGGACGATGTCCTGGAGGTCACCGGGCACGCCGAGCAGCGCGAAGCCGGGCGCCTTGCGGCGGGCCGAGGCCAGCGCGGCGTTGCCGAGGCCGCCCCGGCCGCCCTGTGCGGCGACGAAGGTCGTGCCCTGGCCGACCAGGTCCGCGAGTACGTTCCCCGCCTTGTCCTGGATCACCGTGCCGTCCGGCACCGGCAGGATCAGGTCCTGGCCGTCCTTGCCGGAGCGGTTGCCGCCCTCGCCGGGCTTGCCGTTGGTGGCCTTGCGGTGCGGGGAGTGGTGGTAGTCGAGCAGCGTGGTGACGGACTGGTCGACGACCAGGATCACGTCACCGCCACGGCCGCCGTTGCCGCCGTCCGGGCCGCCGAGCGGCTTGAACTTCTCCCGGTGGACGGAGGCACAGCCGTGACCTCCGCTACCCGCGGCGACATGCAGCTCGACGCGGTCCACGAAGGTGGTCATGGGATGTGCCTCCAGTTACGTACGGAAATCTCTCATCGATGATCACCCGGCGGCCTTCGCCGCTCAGTGATCACTACTCAGTTAAAACACGCGAAAGGCGGACCCGCTTCCCGTGGGGGAAGTGAGGTCCGCCTCGCGAAAGATCCGGTCAGGCGACCGGAACGATGTTCACGACCTTGCGGCCACGGTGAGTACCGAACTCCACCGCACCGGCGGCGAGGGCGAACAGCGTGTCGTCCTTGCCGCGGCCGACGCTGGCGCCGGGGTGGAAGTGGGTGCCGCGCTGGCGGACCAGGATCTCACCGGCGTTGACGACCTGACCGCCGAAGCGCTTCACGCCGAGCCGCTGAGCATTGGAGTCGCGACCGTTCCGGGTGGACGATGCGCCCTTCTTGTGTGCCATCTCTCCTCAGTCCCTTACTTCGCAGCCGCGGGGATCTCAGTGACCTTGATCGCCGTGTACTGCTGGCGGTGGCCCTGACGACGGCGGTAGCCGGTCTTGTTCTTGTAGCGAAGGATGTCGATCTTCACACCCTTGTGGTGATCCACGATCTCGGCCTGGACCTTGATGCCGGCAAGGACCCACGGGTCACTCGTCACGGCGTCGCCGTCGACAACGAGCAGGGTCGAGAGCTCGACCGTGTCGCCAACCTTGGCAGTGGAAATCTTGTCAACCTCAACGATGTCGCCGACAGCAACCTTGTGCTGGCGACCACCGCTGCGCACGATGGCGTACACGCGGATCTCTCTCTCGCTCGAAATCGGAATCCCCGCAGTCCAGCCACCGAGGAAAGCAGGCGGCCTCTCCCGGGGCGCGAGCCACCGGGAGGAAGAGGTTTACGGGAATGCGGTGCGTCAGTGAACACACCGAGGGTCAAGGTTACGGGGCCCCGACCTGGGGGTCAAACCGGGTCGGGGGCCGCTCCTGACCAGTACGTACGCGGGACCTGCCCGGGACCTACGTGGTCGGCTTCTCACCGTCGTCGGGCAGCGGCTTCACGCCCTTGCACAGGTCCGTGGTGTCCGCGGTGCCCGGATAGGCCGCCTTGGCCACCCGGTCGAAGTGGACCTTGTACATGTCGTGCACGGCGTCGTCGTCGACCTTCACGATCGACTCGTCGTTCTCGCGCAGCGCCGGGCCCGTGTAGTTGCCGGAGCCGGTGAAGCTGACCTTGTTCTTCACGCCGTCGTACATGCCCTCGATGAGGATGTACTTGGAGTGGATGATGTACGGCGTCGACAGCTTCTGGCCGGGGTTCAGCGGGTCCCGGTCGTCGTTGTAGCAGCGCACGGTCGGGCCGCCGGTGGTGTGCAGCTTCTCCCACGTGCCCGCCGTACCACCGCTGCTCTTGGCGCTGTCCGACTCCGCGTAGACGATGCTCACGGAGCAGCCCGCCTTCTTCAGCGAGACCAGCTTCTCCGCGATGGCAAGCCGCGTGATCTTGAAGATCGCCACCCGGACCTTGGTGGACTGCGTGACCCCCGCGGTGTCCTTGTACTTGCAGGTCACGTTGTTGAGGATCGAGTACACCGTGTCGGTGGCCCGGGTGTTGCCGGCCCGCGGGAAGAAGTACGCCTTGTAGAGGCCGTTGCTCACCGTGCGGTAGTTCCAGGACTCCCAGTCCTGCGCGACCATCGTGTCGAAGTAGTCCGCGTACGCGTCGAACATCGTGGGGTTGTTCGGCAGCAGCAGCGCGTCGTTGAAGAACTTGGTGTGCGCCGACGGCGTGGAGTTCGAGGTGGTCTCGACGACCACGTTCGTGGCGCCCTTGACCGCCGAGAACAGCCAGAACTTGTTGTGCATGATCGACTGCCCGAACCTCGGGTCGCCGAGGCACGACTTGTTCTCCGGGCAGGTCGCGACGTACGAACTCTGCGTACGGTCCGTGCCGAGCCCCGAGGCCAGCGTGCCGTACGCGGTGTTGGTGGGACGGTCGCTGATGCTGGACTCGTCGAGCAGCACCTGGACGTCGACGCCGCGGTTCCTGGCCGCGACGAGCGCGTTGACGACCGAGGCCTCCCACACGTGGTAGACCGCGACCTTGATCGTGGAGCCGGGCAGCGCGGCGTTCGTCAGCTCGATGAGCCTCGTACGGATCGCGGTCTGCTCGTCGGCCGTGCCGAGCGGGTCGTTGAAGATCGGCCCCTCGGTCCACGCCGGGTTGTCCACGGCCTCGGCCGTTCCCGTCGACGTGATGGCCTGGACGCCCGCCGCGGACAGTACCGTCGCCAGCGCGACAGCCTGGCGCCCGCCCTTGACCGGCTTTACGGCACGGTGTCGCCCAGTGCCCTTCAGGCGCACGCGCGCCATTGCAATCCCCTCCCCTGACACGTGTGAGCGTTCTCCCCAACGCGCACCCGTGTGTTCACGCCTATGACTGCATGAGTTTTACAGGTAGATGATCGCCTTCCAAGAGGCGGGGGGTAATTGTGATGACCGTGATGCTCCTGAAAACATGTCAGGAACTCTCAAACCGGGCGGAACTCACGGCAGTTCGGTTCCCCTGACGGAGCGTTGTCCGAGCAGCCGAACGCCCCCTGGCCTGTGGTCGGACCGCGGGCCAGGGGGCGTCTTCGGTTGCGCGGGTGCTCAGCCCTCGTCGGTGGAGGCCGTGACGGTGGACGGAGTCTGCTGCTCCGCCGCCGCGGTCTTCTTCGACGTCGACTTCGTGGCCGTCTTGGCGGTCTTCGCCGTCTTCTTGGCCACGGTCTTCTTGGCGGCCGTCTTCTTGGCCGTGGTCGTCTTCTTCGCGGCGGCCTTCTTCGCGGTCGCCTTCTTGGCCGTCTTACGGGCCGTCTTCCTGGCCGGGGCCTCTCCGTCGCCGGACGCCTCCGCGGGGGCCTCGGAAGGAGCCTCGGCGGCCTCCGTCCGGGCTTCCGCGGGAGCCTCCGCCGAGGCCGAGGGGACGACCATGACGGCCGTCTCCGCGGACGCGGTGGGAGCGGTGGCCTTACGGACCGCACGGCGGCGCGGACGCGGCGGGGCGGCACTGTCCGCGGCGGGCTCCGGCTGCGGCTCGGGCTCGGCGACCGGCTCCGTCCTGGACTCGACGGGGGCGGCGACCGGCTCGGTGACCGTCACCACGGCCTCCTCCGCGGCCTTGGGCGAACCGGCGGGCGCGGTGGCCTTACGGGTCGCCCTACGGCGCGTACGGCCCTTGGGGGCGGCGTCCTCGACGGCGGCGGGCGCGGGGGCCTCGACCACCGGGTCCTCGGCGGCGACGGGCTCGGCCTGCGCGACGGCGGCCTGCTCGGGCTGCACGGGACGCTCGGTCTCGTCCTCCGGCGTCACGGACTGGGCCGTCGGGGCCTCTGAGCGGCGCTCGGGGCGACGGCTCTCGGGCCTCGGCGCGCCGGCCGGGGCC
>NZ_JAPWHT010000469.1:0-7751 GCF_027270795.1 Streptomyces sp. ActVer | reverse complement strand
CCCGACGTCCACCCGACCGGCCAGGAACCCGGCGTCGAGGGCCCGCGCCAGCCCGTACCCGGTGAGGAAGGTCTGCGCCGTCTCCAGCACGGACCACGCGGCGAGCCGCCCGACCACGCGCCGCCTGGCCCGCAGGAAGCGGAGTCCGCGCCGGTGGACGCTGTTGTGCCCGTCCGAGGTGACGGGGCCGGAGCGCAGGGTGCCAGGGGGCGGCTTGTTTCCGGGCCGAGGGTCGACCGGCGGGTCCCCGCTCACGGCTTCCCTCCGTTCCGCTCGTCGCCTGTGCAGTTGGCCCTCTCGCCCGCATCGCTCCCGAACACGGCCCGGTACTCGGGCTGTGTCCACAACTCCGCGTGCCGGCCGACGGCCCGTACGCGCCCGCCGTCCAGCCAGGCCACCGAGTCCGCCCGTGCCGCCGTCGACGCCCGGTGGGCGACGACGAGGCGGCCGCATCCCGGTGTGCGCCGGAAGAGCGCTTCTGTGACGTGGTGTTCCGTCACCGTGTCGAGGCTCGACAACGCGTCGTCCAGGATCAGCAGCCGTCCGCCGCGTGCGAACGCCCGTGCCAGACCGAGGCGTTGGGCCTCACCGCCGGAGAGCGGGGCCGTCGCGCAGGGTGTCGCGTAGCCGTGGGGGAGACGGCGTACGAAGTCGTCGGCGCGGGCGGTTCGGGCGGCCTCCCGGACCCGGTCCGGGGGTGGTGGCGGGTGGCCGAGGCCGATTGTGTCCTCGATGGTCTCGCCCGGCAGGGCGGGGCGTTCGAAGGCGTAACCGATCGCGCGCCGCAGTGTGTGTCGGTCCAGTTCGCGCAGCGGCACCCCGTCGAGGAGCACCTCGCCGGAGTCCGGGTCGGTCAGCCGCCCGGCGAGCGCGGCGAGCAGTGACTTGCCCGCGCCCGAGCGTCCGACCACGGTCAGTGTGGTCCCGCCGGGGACGACGAGGTCGACACCGTCCAGCACGAGACGGCCGCCGCGGTTCCGGGCGGTCACCGCGCGCAGCTCCAACTGCCCCTGGCCAGGCGGGAGATGGTGCGTCCCGTACGTGGTCTCCGGCTCGTCCAGCACCTCGCCGAGGCGGCGGGCCGAAGCCCGGGCCTCGATCAGCCCGCCGAGTCGGCCGAGGAGTACGCCGACGCCGGTCGCCAGTACGGCGTACCGGGACGCGGCCAGCAACTCGCCGACGGAGAGCCGGTGTTGGGTGAGCAGCAGCCCGGCCGTGGCCAGCACCGCGATCTGGAGCAGGGGCGCCACCCCGACGGCCTGTGCGGCGGCGCGCCCCTGGACGCGCCACATCCGGTGGCCCTCGCGGGACAGTTCGGGCAGCGGGCGCAGGATCCGTGCGACCTCCTTGTCGGCGGTCCCGCCCGCCGCGATGGTGCGCGCGCCGCCGATCGCCTCCGCCAGCGCGCCCGCGATCCGCCCCTGCGCGTCCTGGTAACGCGCCACGCACCGCGAGGAGTTGCGGGCGAAGGCCCGGAGCACCGCCACGACGACGGGCACCCCGCCCAGGAACACGAGTGCCAGCCGGGGATCGATCAGCCAGAGCGCCACGACCGCCCCGAGCGGAGCGGCCAGTGCGGCGAAGAGCCCGGCCAGCGTGGCGGGGGCCGTTCCGGCCTGCGCGGCGTTGCCGACGAGGCGTGCGACGAGTTCACCCGGCCCGAACCGGTGCCCGGCCCGCGGCCCCACGCCCAGTACGTGCCCGGTGAGCCGCTCGCGCAGCCACGCCGTGGCGCGGGCGTTCGTGGTGGCGCTCAGTACCGTCTCGCACGCGTCGAGCACGGCGAGCACCAGCACCAGGGCCGTGCAGTACACCACCCAGTTCGTGGCCCGGGAGGGATCCGCCAGCAGGGCGTCGAGCGCCCGGCCAAGCGCGGCCGGCAGCAGCAGGCCCGCCGCCGTCCCGGCCAGGGACAGGAAGGCGAGGGTCGCACAGCGGATGCCACTGTGCCGGGTCGCCGCCCGTAACAGCGCACCCCCGCGCGAGGCCCCGGGCGGCCCCTCCCCACTGGGGATCGGGAACCGCCCGGAGCCGTGGGAACGCGGTGCTGTCAGAGACACAGGGTGACGCTGGCCGCGCTGATGCACGAGAGAAGGCTGAGGGTGCTGTTCGCGCCGCCGTCCGTCTGCTCGTCGGATTCCATCGTCTGCAGGTCGAGAAGTGCCATGGTGATGTCCTTTTCTCTCTGTGAAGTCGCCCTGTGGGGACGGGGTTTGGTGTCACGACTCCGCCGGACGGCGGAACCGCGTATCAGGGCCGCCGTGGAGGCGGCGGCAGGAACGGCAGATGGGCGGGGGCCTCACCGTCGAGGGCGGCGCCGAGCGCCAGCAGACACCCTGCCGTTCCGGTGCCCAGGTCCATGGAGAGGCGCATCATCTGGTGCCCGGGGAAGGCAAGTTGGCCCTGGTAGGGCATCGCGAACCAGCCGAGCCCGGCGATCTGCGCGGCGATCTGCCCGGGGTCGGCGCCGGTGCGGCTCAGGTGCAGGATCATGCCCGCCCGGCCCTGGAACAGCCCGGGCTGCGCGTAGAAGCGCGAGGTGGCGGCGGTCAGGATCTGCGAGCGGGCTCGCTCGAACTCCTCCTGCCCGTGCGCGACTTGGCCGTTCGCGCGCCGGCCGTTCTCGCCCCGACCGCCCACGCCCCGGCTGTCGTCGGCGTGCGCGAGGTAGTCGTCGACGACCAGGCCGATTCCGGCGCTGCCGTCGCCGAGGTAGGGCATGGTGCGTCGCCCCTCGTCGACCTCCAGGCCGCCGCCCCGCTGGACGACGCAGCACTCCAGGTCCCGCCGCAGCGCCTCGGCGGCCGATGTCAGCAGCTCGGGGTCACCGGTCGACTCGTACCGGCGCAGCAGGAACAGCGCGGGCCCGCTCGCGCCGCGGAGCAGTCCCGCACGGCGTTTCTTCGGCTCGGGCCTCGGCTCGGCCGGCCGCTCCCGGAGGATCCGCGCCACCTCCGCCGCCCGGAGGTCCAGTTCCGCCTCCCCGGTCGTGCGCGCCAGCCGGTCGAGCACCAGGCCGAGCCCGGCCAGCCCGCCCTTCAGGTCGGAGGACAGCTTCCACCACTTCTCCTTGAGCACGGTGTCGACGAGGTCCAGCGCCCGCTGCCGGTGCCCGAGCAGGTCGAGGACGTACGCGACGCCCGCGAGACCGTCGTACAGCCCGAGCGGTGTTCCAGTCGGCACCGGGTCGGTGTGGTCGAGCAGCCAGCGCTCGCCCTCCTCGTACCGGTCCGCGCCGGTCTCGGCCAGGGCGTACAGCACGCCGGCGGCCCCGTACGCGAGTCCGAGTCCGCCGCCGTCGGAGAACTGGGCGATGTCCCCGGGGAAGAGCCGGTCGTCGCGCTCCGGTGTGGCCGAGGCGAGGATCGCCTTGACCATCGAGTCGCGGCTGTACGGCCAGTCACCGGGCTCGGCGAGTGCGGCGTACGTCGAGGAGTTCGCGGGGGACGGTAGAACGGCCGCCGTGGAGGACGGTGCGGCGTCGGCAGGTGGCTGCGGGGCGGACAACGGCCGGGCAGTCGTGCGTGACGCAGGGTCCCGGGTGATCTCGGCGACCGCCTCGGTCAGGAACGCCCGTGGTACGTCCGGGAACTGACCGGTGATGACCTCGGCCAAGTGCGCCGCCTTCGCGCGGTCCACCACGAACAGTGTGGTGACCGGCATGAACATCGCGAGCCGCAGACACGCCAGTGCGTACCGGTCCACGTCCGCGCCCGTCCGGTCCGGCGGTGCGAAGAACCCCGGGTGGGCGACGACTTGGCGGCCGCCCTCCTCGATGGGCGCCGCCGCCTCGAAGTCGAGGAGCGCGACCGACTGTTCGTCGGGGGCGACCATGATGTTGAACATGTGCAGGTCGTTGAAGGCGATGCCACGCGCGTGCACCGCGTCGACCGCCTCCTCGACCAGCCCGTGAATGCGCAGCGCCCAGGCCGTGTAGTCGGCCACGGCGGCGGGATCCGGGTCGGCGGTGAGCAGCGGATGGCGTTCGGCGAAGAAGGAGTTGAGCGGCCGGCCCTCCAGGAAGTCCATGACGAGGAAGCGGTGCTCGCCGAGCGGGAACCAGTCGCGCACCTCGGGCACGACACTGAGTCCGGACACCCGCTCCAGGGCGTACTTCTCCCGGGCGAGCCGGGCGACGGCGTCCGCCCCGTCGGCGGCGAGCCCCGCGTGCGGCCGCCCCTCCTTCAGGACGACCCTGCTCCCGTCGCGGGTGTCGACGCCCGAGTACACGCCACCGCCGTTGGAGAAGTGCAGCGCCTTCTCGATGCGGTACGGCAGTTCGCCGACCGTCGTCGTGTTGCGCGCGGCGAGCTGCGGTTCCAGGAACGCGGGCAGGGTCACCCACTCCGGCACCTGGAAGGAGGGCGCCCGCCGGTCCGGCACGAGCCGGCCCTCGCCGTCCGTCACCGCGGGCACCAGCCTGCCGCGCTCGTCGACGACGAAGGACCGTGCGAACGCCCCGTAGCGCACATACAGCGGACCGTCGTTCCAGCGCACGTCGGTGAGGATGTACGGCCCTTCGAGACCTTTCAGGAGCGCGCCCAACTCCTCCAGTACGACCTGGAGTTGGTCCTCGTCGGCCGGATAGACGGTGACGAACTTGCCGCTCGTGTCGCGGGCGGCGTACTTGACGTTCCGCAGATGCAGCAGATGCGGACCCGGCACGAACTTGAAAGGGATCAGCCGGGGCACGCAGTAGTCCCACACGGCCGCCGCGATGCGCTCCGCGTTCTCCCGGGTGGCCGAGGCGTGGATCTTCCATCCCTGGACCGGGCCGGACCGTGGCCTGCCCTCCCCGTCCACGGGAGTCATCGTCAGCCAGTCCCCGATCCGGGCCGCGCGCCATCCCTCGGGCACCGCCCGTCGCGCCGTCTCGTAGCCGGGCGCTTCGCCGCGCCTCTCCCCGGTCAGCCGGTCCGGCGTCTCGTAGAAGAACCTGTCGGCCAGCGCGTAGACCTCGTACCGCTCGTCCATCGCATTCCCCTCGACGGCTGCCGAGCCTTCCACCCCGTCGAGAGCCCGGACAGTCACGGCTGTCACGAGGTGACCGTGAGGAATGCACGGGTCGAGTCGTGTTCGGTCTCTTTCGAGCGGTCGCGGTCGGAGCAGTGCCGCATATCGCAGCATTTGCCTCACCGATAGTCAATTGGAGCTTGACCGGCGCTTATGGCGCAGACCGCTGGCACCATCAGGGGTCTCTGTCAATGGCGGTGCGCCGATCACGGTGCGAAGGGGGACCCCATGGATGTGAGCGTGCGTTTCGACGGAGCCAACCAGTCCGGCCAGCCGCGTGCTCGTCGCCTCGGTGACGTCCGGAGCCATCGCCGTACAGCAGCGGCAGGCCGCCGTGAACGGACGGCAGACCGCCACCTCGCGCGAACTGGCCACGAAGTCGATCCTGCTCGCCACCGCGGAACCGGACGCCTCCATGCTGCTGGCCGCCGAGGCGTTCCGTCAGGGGCGTACGACCGAGGCACGCGGCCCACTGCTCAGCGCCCAGAGCCAATGCCTGGCCGGAGTGCTTCCGGGCCACCGGGGGAGCGTGAGGTCACTGGCGTTCTCGCCGGACGGCAAGCTCCTCGCGACGGCCGTCGCGGACCGGTCCGTACGGCTGTGGGACGTCTCCACGCGTCGCCGTGTCGCCGTCCTGACGGGGCACCGGAAGGACGGTGCGCTTGTGGAACACCTCCACACATCGTCGTGGCGCCGCCCTGAGCGGGAATCAGGGAGCGGTCACGGCGGTGGCGTTCTCACCGGACGGCAAGCTGCTCGCCGTCGGGGGCAGGGACGCCACCATCGCCCTCTGGGTGCCGGACACCGACAAGCGGCTCGCACGGCTGACGGGCCACGGGAAAGGCGTCGAGAACGGCGGTGTCCTGGCCCTCGCCTTCGGCCCGGACGACGGAATGCTGGCCTCCGCCGGACCCTCCGGGAAGGTGCGGGTGTGGGACACCGGATCGCGTCGTTCCGTGGCGGTTCTCGACACGACAAGCCCGAAACAGAAGGCGCAGGCCGTCAACTTCAGCCCCGACGGGCGCAGCCTGGCCGCCGCCGACGGCATGGGGAACGTGACGGTGTGGGACACCGACAGGTTCCGGACCCGGATGACGATGAAGGGCCACGAGGGTGCGGCGTTCGGTGTGGAGTTCAGCCCCGACGGCCGGACGATCGCCTCGGTGGGCGAGGACAGCACCCTGCGCCTGTGGGACGCACGGTCCGGACGCTCCCTGGCGGTCCTCGACAACCGCGCAGGCATGACGTTCGACGTCGCCTATGCCCCGGACGGCCGCACGCTGATCACCGGCAACAATGACGGGACGGTCCGCCTGTGGGACGTCCGTACGCGCACCAGGCGCGCGACGCTCGACATCTCGGCGGGAACGGTCTACGGGATCGCCGTGGACACCGACGGCACCTCCCTGGCGGTCGCGAACTCGGACGGGACCGTCCAGCTCTGGGACCTCCCCTCCGAACGGCGCACCGCCACGCTCGCCGGCCACACCCTGGGCGCCTTCACGGCCGCCTTCTCCCCGCGCGGAAGCACCCTCGTGTCGAGCGGAAACGACACGATCCGCCTGTGGGACCTGGACGCCGGCCGGGCGATGCGCCACATCTGCGACGTGGTGGGGCCCTCCGTCGACCGGGATCGCTGGCACAAGCTGATGCCGGACGTCGCCTTCCACACGCCGTGCTCCCAGACACGCCGAACTCCGGGACGCGTAGTACTGCCGGACACGCCGTGCCCCTGGACCCGGCCGCACTTCCAGACATACGGCGACATACGGGCCGGCGGGCCCGCCCGGAGCCCCGCCTCGGGGTGCCGCCCGACCCATGACCTGCCTCCGAACGGTCACAGGGGCTGCGCCGCCGTCCCGGAAGCGCTGTAATTGCGGACGTGGTCAGTGAGGGCGCTGCGGAACGCAGAACGAGAACGCTGCGTACCGAACTTGCCCTCAAGACGCTTCACACGGACCTCGGGGCCCCCGAACGGCTACGGAGCGTGCTCGAACAGGCACTCGTGTTCGGTGGCGCGACGCTCGCCACCGTGTACGCGCCGGGCGACAGCGGTGACCAACTGTGTCTGATCGAGGCGGCGGGCGTACCCCGGTCCCTGTACGGACTGCGCGACAGCTACCCGCTCTCCGGCGGCTCGCCCGCGGCGGACGCCTACCGGATCGGCCGGCCCCTGTGGCTCAGCCCCGAGGAACTCGCCGTGCGCCCCGGCGCCCGCCCGATGCCCGCGGGGGACTTCTGGCTGGCCGCCCTGCCGCTGCCCCCGGACCCACGAGGCGGCGGCTGTCTGGTCGCCGTGAACGAGAACCCGGGCGGCTTCGACACCGAGGACCGAACCTGCCTCGAACTGCTCGCCGAGGCCGTCTCCTTCCCGCCCTCCACCGGATCCGCGGACTCCGACGACCTGCCCAGCAGCTCGTTCAGCCTGGCCATGGACACCGGGCGCGTCGAGGTCGACGACGAGATGCTGGAGCTGTTCGGGCTCGCCCCCGACGAGTTCGACGGCAAGGTCGAGACCCTCCTGGGCATGACCGTGCCGGAGGACCTGCCCTCGCTGATGTCCGTGGTGGAGTCCGACCACATGTCCGTCGGCGAGCGCGAGCTGGAGTTCCGTATCCTCCAGCCCTCGGGCGACCAGCGGTGGCTCAGGCTGCGCGCGCGACTGCTGCCGGCCGCCGACGGGCGCCCGTCCCGGCTGGTGGGCACCGTCGCGGACGCCTCCAAGCTGCGCTCCGGCG
>NZ_JAPWHT010000468.1:0-7797 GCF_027270795.1 Streptomyces sp. ActVer | reverse complement strand
CCTTGTAGCCGCCGCTGGTGTACGTGGCGCTGGACACTGCGTCGATGTCGGCACTGCCCGCCGCGACCGCGGCCTGGTTGAGCTTGGGCACCGCGTCTCCGCTGCCTCGGCGGCGGCCGCCTCCGCCGCCACGTACACCCGGGCGTCCGCGTGCCGGGGCAGCACCCGCAGCCGCAGGCCCTCCTCGCGGAGGGCATCCATGGGGAGCCGGTCCAGGGCGATCTCCCAGACCCGCCCCGCGGCGAACTGGTCCGCCACGAGTGTGTCCCCCACGTACGCCCGCGCCACGTCTCCGGTCCAGTGGACGCGCAGCAGGGTGCCCGGGATCGGAAGGCCGTCCGGCAGGGCGACGGCGTACTCGGCGGCCGTCGCCGTGTCGAAGTACTTGTCCGCCGGCGCGCTCGCCCGGCCCAGCACGCCCGTCACCGGCTCGGGCGCCGGTCCCGCGGCGGCCCGGACCAGCGTCGCCGACGCCTCCACGACGGCGTGGCGGCCTCCGCCCTGCACGGTGTAGCGCGTGAGCACCCCGTCCGCCGTCTCCCGAACGACGGCCCCGGTCACCCCGGTCGCCGCCCCCACCTCACTCGCCTCCGTCACCACCGGCGCCCGCTCCGGCGCAGGCAGCACCGCGAACGACGGTTCCCCGGCCAGCCGGCTGTGCACCCGCACCTCGCCCTGCCCCTGGCCCTGCCCCTGGCCCTCCTCCTGTCCGTCCTCCTGCCCATCCCCCCGCCCTCGGCCGTCCCCCGCCTGCTCGTCGAAGACGACACCGTCGGGGCAGAGCACCAGCCGCTCCGCTCCCCACGCGACACCCCGGTAGGCGGTACGGGCCGTCGCCGCGTCCAGGACCAGGAGGCCGACCCGGTTGCCGTCCGTCGTGATGACCTCGACGAGGGCGTCGGTGCCGGGCCGCAGCCCGTTGATCAGGACGCGCCCACCGGCCGAGGAGACCCGCCGTGTCGGCGCGTAGACCGACCTCAACGTGCTTGCGTCCAGGGCGAGTTCGGGGGCGATCCCGTCGACGGCGGCCAGCACCAGGACCGTATGGCCGTCCGCGTCGACCGTGCAGACGGGCTGGGCGGTGGCCCAGTCGAGCCGCAGTCCGGCCACGTCGAGCCGTAACGGCCAGCAGAAATAGGCCCCTTGAGGGACCGTCACGGGTGCGCTGGGAAACGTCAGTTCACCGGCGTCCGGGAACTCCACCGTGAACGACGTGTCCGGATGGTCCGGCAGCGGTTCGTGCGGCTGATGGTTGTTGACGAAGAGGAAACCGGACTGCCCGTCCGCGCGGACCGCCCACCTGAGCGTCTCCCGGTCGTACTGCCCGGCCGGGCGCCGCTCGGGAAGCACGGACTCCATGGGCGCGATCAGATGGCCGAAGTCGGCCAGCATCAGGTGCTGGAGCCGGAGTTCGTCGTACGAGGGCCGGTACTGCCCGTACTCCCCCAGCGGGGCCTGGAAGTCGTACGTGAGGACCGGCAGGTCGTTGGGACAGCCGGTGGCGTGGGACTCCTGAAGGGTCGTCAGCTCGCCCGGCGGATTCGTACCGCCGTGGAACATGTAGTAGCCCTGCCACACCGAGCCGCAGCCGATCTTGGTGAGGCCGAGGGCGCCCACGTCGGCCGTGTCGACGTACGGGCGACGGTGATAGGCGACCGCCATGCCGCCGCCCAACTCACAGGTGGCCCACGGGAATCGGTCCGTGGGTGCCGGTTCACCGCCGCGTACGACGATCGGTCGCAGGTCCGCGCCGATGCCCTCGTCGTCGCGCTGGTGGGTGAAGAAGAAGTGCTTGCGGCAGGTGTCGGGCCAGCCGCCGTCCGCCTCCGTCCAGAAGGTCTCGGGGTAGCCACCGTAGAGCGGAAGCAGTTCGTCGGGCGGGAGTTGGACCCCGCCCCACGCCGTCGACGTCCAGAGCGGGGCGCTCAACCCGGCCTCCTGTGCCATGCGCTTCAGCGTCAGCAGATGGCCGGGCTGGTCATAGAGCTCGTTCTCGATCTGGATCGCGACGATGGGGCCGCCGTGCGCGCGGTCGTGCCCGCGCAGCTGCCCGGCGATCGCCCCGAACCAGGTGCGTACGGGGGTCAGGTAGGCCGGATCGTCCGTGCGCGGAGTGCAGGCTCGGGCCAGCAGCCAGTCGGGGAGGCCGCCGTTGCGCACCTCCGCGTGGGACCAGGGGCCGATGCGCGGGATGAAGTCCAGGCCGTGACGGCCGCAGAGTTCGGCGAAACGCCGCAGGTCCCTGTCCCCGTCGAAGCGGATGCGGCCCTCGGCCTCCTCGTGGTGGATCCAGATGACGTAGCTGGCGACGGCCGTCACCCCGCCCGCCTTCATCTTCAGGAGTTCCTCCTCCCAGTCCCGGGCCGGGTAGCGGGTGTAGTGGAACTCGCCGGAGACCGGGAACCACGGGCGGCCCCCGCGGGTGAGGCAGCGGCTGGTGACCTCGATCGGGTCGGGGACGCCGGGGGCGTCGGTGAAGGGGAGATGGCCTGCTAACGGAGGTGCGGCGGGTGCGGGAACGCGCAGGTGGTGGGACATCAGGGCTTCACCGGGCCGAGGTCGGGGGTGTCGGTGAGGAGCGCGCGCGGGCCGGTCGTGGCCTGGAGCTCCAGCAGGACCAGTTCGTTGGTGCCGCGGCGCAGTACGGGCGCCGGGACGTACAGCGTGCGCTGCGGGCCCCGGTTCCAGTAGCGGCCGAGGTGGAAGCCGTTGACCCAGGCCTGGCCCTTGGTCCAGCCGGGCAGGGAGAGGAACGTGTCGGCTGGTGCGTGGACCTCGAAGGTGCCGTGGTGGAAGGCGGGGCCGGCGTCCGCGGGCGCCTCGGCCGCCGGGACGAAGGGCACGGAGCCCAGGTTGTCGAGAGTCAGCGGATGGCAGTCCCAGCCCCGCAGAGCCGTGCCCTTGAAGGTGACCGGGCCGAGCAGCCCCTTCGGCGCGCCGATGCGCGGGCCGTAGTTGACGCCGCCCATGTTCTCGACGAGCACGTCGAGCGAGGCGCCGGCCCGCGGAACGCGCACGGGCAGGGCCTCCTCATGGCGTTCGCGTTCGAGCACGCCGACCGGGGCGCCGTCCACGAAGACCTGGGCGCGGTCGCCGACGCCGCCCGAGAAGTGCAGGAGTCCGTCGCCGTGGACCGGGACCGTGGTGCGGTAGAGGACGTAGCCCGACCGCAGGCCCAGCTCCTCCGCGGTCACCGGGTCGGCGTCGACACGGACGGGCTTGGCCAGGGCGGTCGCGTGCGGGAGCAGTGCTGCCCGGCGGTCCAACTCCACTGTGGTGAGCGGGAGTTTGCGGGCCGGTGCCGGGACCGGCTCGTCGGGGACGGGGGCGTGGCGGGCGATCACCTCGCGGAAGGCGTGGTACTTGGGGCCGGGGTCGCCGGACTCGGTGAGGGCGGCGTCGTAGTCGTACGACGTCACGATCGGCTCGTACGCGTGGTCGTGGTTCGCGCCGTTGGTGAAGGCGAAGTTGGTGCCGCCGTGGAACATGTAGATGTTCACGGACGCGCCCGCCGAGAGCAGCCGGTCGAGATCGGCGGCGGCATCATCGGCATCCCGCACGTGGTGCGGCTCGCCCCAGTGGTCGAACCAGCCGATCCAGAACTCCGCGCACATCAGGGGCCCTTCGGGCCGGTGTGCGCGCAACTGCTCCAGGGAGGGCGCGATTCTGCTGCCGAAGGTGCCGGTGCTGAGGACGCCGGGCAGGCTGCCGGCCGCCAGGTGCTCGGGGTTGGCCTGGTCGCAGGTGAAGAGGAGTTCGTCGATGCCGCGGGAGCGCAGGGACTGGGCGAGGTGTTCGAGATACGCGGTGTCGTCGCCGTACGCCCCGTACTCGTTCTCCACCTGTACGGCGATCACCGGGCCGCCGTTCGCGGCCAGTTGGGGCACGATCGGGGGCAGCAGCAGGTCGAGGTAGCGGTCGAGCGCGTCCGTGAAGCGGGGGTCGCTGCTGCGCAGCCGGATGTCGGGGTCGGTGGTCAGCCAGGAGGGCAGGCCGCCGCCGTCCCACTCGGCGCAGATGTACGGGCCCGGGCGCAGCAGGACGTGCAGTCCCTCGGAGCGGGCGAGGCTCAGATAGCGCGGCAGGTCGAGGAAGCCGTCGAGGACGAGGGTTCCGGGCTCCGGCTGGTGGAGGTTCCACGGTACGTACGTCTCCACCGTGTTGAGGCCCATCAGACGGGCCTTGCGGAGCCGGTCGGTCCACTGGTCGGGGTGGATGCGGAAGTAGTGCATCGCGCCGGAGATGATGCGGAACGGCTCGCCGTGGAGGAGGAAACCGTCGGACGACGTCGTCAGAGCGGACATGCGGGAACTTCCTTTCGGTTAGACGGAGTTCGGGCACGGAGTTCGGGCACGGAGTTCGGGGCGGGGACCGGCTGAGCCGGGCCGGGAGAGTCCTCGTCAGCCGACGTCGGAGTCGACAGCCCGCGTCGCACGGATCAGCCACACCGTCGCCGCCAGGCACAGCGCCGAGACCGCGCCCAGCAGGAGGGGCACCGCGCGGACGCCGGACCATTCGATGGCCTTGCCGAGCGCGGGTCCGGCCGCGACTCCGCCGACCATGGACGCGGCGATGACCACCGCTCCGGCCCTACGGGCCTTCGGGGCGGCCCTGTTGAGCCAGGGCAGCCCGGTGGGGAAGATCGGTGCGATGAACAGCCCGACACCGGCGTACGCGTAGGGGGCGAGGCCCGGTACGGCGGCCAGCAGCAGGCAGACCGTCATGCCGGCGCACGAGACGGTGATGATGGCCTGGGCGGAGTAGCGCAACGCGATGGGGGCCACGAGGAAACGGCCGACGGTCATCATCAGCCAGTACACGGAGGTTGCGGTGGCGGCGACCCCGGCGCCGTAACCGACGGTCTCCAGATGGGTGGGCTCCCAGCCGCCGACGCCCGCCTCGATGCCCACGTGCAGGACGTAGAGGGTGACGAAGACGGCGAGTACGGACCCGAGGCTGCGGCCGAGCACCTGCCGTCCGCCCCGCTCCCCCGCCGGTTCGCCGGTGGCGGGATGCGGCACATGGCCGCGTACGCCCCTGAGACAGAGCAGCAGCGGCAGGTTGGCTGCGGCGAAGACGAGGAAGACCGCCGGATAGTGCTCGGAGCCGACCAGGCCGATCAGGGCCGGGCCGAGGATCGCGCCGATGCCGAAGTGTGCGTTGAGGATGTTGAGCATGGCCGTCGAGCGATGGCCGAAGCCGACGGCGAACAACTGGTTGAGCCCGTAGTCGATGCCGCCGAAGCCCAGCCCGGCGAGCAGGGCCGCGGCCAGGGCGAGCGGCCAGTTCGGCGCCAGCGCGAAGCCTGCCGCTCCGACGCCCATCAGCAGATACGAGGCGCCGAGGATCTGCCGGTTGCCGAGCCGCCCGTACAGCCGGTCGAAGAGGAGGACCCCCGCGACCCCGCCGACGAAGTGGGCGCTCAGCCCCAGTCCGGCGGCCGAGGGCGAGAGCCCGAACTCCTCGCGGAAGGCGGGGATCGCGGGACCGTACAGCGCCTGGAGCGCACCGATGAGGACGAAGCCGACACAGGAGGCGACGACGGCCGCCGGGCTGAACACGGGCTTTTCCGGGACCACTTGGGCATGCTTCGGGACGCTCGCGACCGGTTGCGCGGTCGTCGGACCTGTCACGTGGTCACTCACGCGGGACTCCAGTGGACGGCCCACGCTCCCGTGGGCGACGAGCCGGCCCGGACGCCGGCGGCAGCGCTACGAGAACCATGATGTTACCGGTAACTCAAGCCGTCAAGATCTCCGCGGCAAGGCAGTGCGGGTGAGGTCGCGACCCGGGCGGGAGGTCGACCGAGGACGCCCGGAACCGGGTCAGGCCAAAGAGGCGCGCAGGGCGGCGTGGAGGCCGGCCGGGTCCGTCCAGTGCCGGGTCCTGGTCGGCGGCACGCGCCAGTGCAGGCCGGGGGCGTACGTACGGTGGCGCGGCGGGATGGCCACATGGGAGCCGGGGCCGAGGATCTGGGCCGGAGGGAGGTCCCAGTCGGCGGCCTCGCCCGGCGGGACGAGCCAGTAGAGGATGCCGCTGCCGCCGTAGCCGTCCTCGATGACGGCTCCCGTGCGCGGCCCGAGGTGTTCGAGGATGCTCAGGCCCGTGACGAGGGGAACCCGCACCGCGTCCCACCACTCGCCGGCCGGCATTGTCCGCACGTCCGGTCCGAGGGGACGTAGCCACCTGGGGACATCGCCGCTGGGCATGGTCCGGAACTCACCGCCTCTCGCACGGGAGCACGACCCTAGGGCGGACCCGGTTCACCAACTTGCCAGTACGCGTAGGGAACTTGTCGACATGCGCAGCACGTCTCGCGCGCTCTCGTTCGCGAACCCTACGGCCGCGTAACGTCACTCGCCGTATTGGTGTTCGAGCAGTTCGCGTTTCAGATACTGGGAGGCTCCCATGTCAGAGCAGGGCTCCATCGTCATCGACCCGTCCGGTCGCGACATCCACGGCGAGGCGACACGGATACGGGAGCGCGGTCCGGTGACCCGGGTCGAGCTCCCCGACGGTGTGGAGGCCTGGGCGGTCAGTAGTACGGACCTGCTGAAGAAGCTGCTCACCGACCCACGGGTCTCGAAGGACCCACGGCAGCACTGGCCGCTGTGGATCAACGGGGAGATCTCCCCGGAGTGGCCGCTGTTCACCTGGGTCGCCGTGCAGAACATGTTCACGGCGTACGGCGGAGAGCACAAACGCCTGCGGACCCTGGTGGCGAAGGCGTTCACCGCCCGCCGGACGGCCGCGCTCCAGCCGCGTGTCGAGGAGATCACCAAGTCCCTGCTCGACCGGATCGACGGGGCCGGGCGGCGGAGCGAGGTCGTCGATCTGCGCGAGGAGTTCTGCTATCCGCTGCCGATCCAGGTGATCAGCGAGCTGTTCGGACTGCCCGAGGAGAAGGGCGCGGAGCTGCGGGCCGTCGTGGACGGCATCTTCAACACCGCCGCCACGCCTGAGGAGGTCACGGACATCTATACGCGGCTGTACGCGGCTCTCGGTGAACTCGTCGCCGCCAAGCGGGAGTCGCCCGGCGACGACCTCACCTCCGCGCTGATCGCCGCGCGCGACGACGAGGGTGACACGCGGCTGAGCGAGCAGGAGCTGCTCGACACGCTGGTGTTGATGATCAGCGCGGGGCACGAGACGACGGTCAATCTCATCGACAACGCGATTCACGCCCTGCTGACCCACCCGGACCAACTGGCGCACGTCCGGGCGGGGCGGGCCACCTGGGACGACGTGATCGAGGAGACCCTGCGGGTGCAGGCGCCGGTCGCCAGCCTGCCGTTGCGGTACGCCGTGGAGGACCTGGCGGTCGGTGAGCTGGGCGGGCCCGAGGACGTGGTGATCCGCAAGGGGGAGGCGATTCTTGCCGCGTATGCCGCCGCCGGGCGTAACCCCGAGGACCACGGGGTGGACGCCGACCGCTTCGACGTCACCCGCCTGGGCAAGGAGCACCTTGCCTTCGGCCATGGCGTCCACTTCTGCCTCGGCGCGCCGCTGGGCCGTATGGAGGCCCGCATCGCCCTCCCTGCCCTCTTCGAGCGCTACCCCGACCTCGAACTGGCCTTTCCTGAGCAGGAGTTGACCCCGGTGGCCTCCTTCATCTCCAACGGCCACCGCTCCTTGCCGGTACGGCTGAACCCGACCGGCTGACGGGTCCTGCCGGGGGCCGGGCTGCGGGCCGGTGGGGGCCGGTCGCGCAGTTCCCCGCGCCCCTCAAGACACCGGTGCCGAGGCCGGTTCGTCACGTGCCGGCCCACCGCGGTTGCTCGCGCCGTTCCCCGCGCC
>NZ_JAPWHT010000467.1:0-7807 GCF_027270795.1 Streptomyces sp. ActVer | reverse complement strand
GGCGGCCCACGCCAGCGGGCCGCGCCGCCGGGCCCGGACCGGACGGCGCAACACCTCGTGCATCCGTACGACGACTGCGCGGCCCGGGTCCGCCGGGGCCACGCTGCCGCGGGCCAGCGGCGAGCCGACCGGCTTGAGCGCGTCGAGCAGGACCTCGCCCTCCGGTTCCAGCCCCAGCAGAGTCACCCTCCTCGGCACGACGGGGTCCCGCGGCGATGCGTCCGAGGCATCGCCCTCGCGCAGCCGTGCCGTGAGCGGGTGGTTGTACGCGTGGCCGGTGCGCGGCAGCCCCAGTTTCCGCCAGTCGCCCTCGCCGCCCACCACGGCGTACTCGAAGGTGTGCGACCACCGCTGGAGCTGGAAGGCCGAGCCGTCGGGGGCGGTTCGGCGGGGCGGGTCGATCCAGATGCCCGAGGGCCAGCCCGTGCACGAGCGCATGAGCGACATGTAGAGGTCCCCGGACGACGTGACCACACAGCCGGGCGTGCCGCGGTTGAGGACGGCGAAGCTGCGGCCGTCCCAGGCGTCGCCCGGCGGCAGGGCCTCGCCGCCGCCCGCGGCCGTGGCCTGCAGGACCGCGTCGTCCAGGTCGGCCACCAGCGCGTCGACCGCCTTGGCGTCGTCCTGCGGGCGGGTGCCCGCCACGACGAGCAGCGGCAGCCGTTCGAGGTCGCGGAGGTCGGCTCCGGGTACCCACTCCTCGCGCAGGCTCGCACGCGGCGCGACCCAGACGGCCGCGATGCCGTGAGCGGCCAGTTGCCGACGCAACTCGCGTCCGGCGGCCGGGTCCCAGCCCAGCGCTTCGGCGACGACCGTGTTGCGTTCGGGGCCGCCGACGGCGATGCGGATGTCGGGCAGGTTGGAGTCGATCTCCAGATCGCCGTAGCGCGGTCCGTCGGCGATCGTCGAGGTCGCGGTGACACCCGCGCGGACCAGGGCCGCCGCGAGCGGGGTACCGAGTTCACCGGCCTCGTCCCAGGAGGCGTGGACGAGTTCGGCCACGCCGATCGAACGGTGGCCCAGGAGCGCGCCCGTGTCGTCGCGGATCTCGGCGCGGGCCGTGGAGCCGAGGCCGAACCAGGTGTTGGCCGGGTTGTCCAGCGTCCAGGGGAACCGCTCGCTGTCGACCTCCACGAAGCCGAACCCGCGCCCGATCACGGCATCGGCCACCTCGTGCACCGGCAGTCCGCCCCGCACGTCGGAGGGCCAGCGGACCCGGATCAGCCGGTCGGCGCCGTCGTATCCGTCGATGGTGGTGGACACGTCCAGGCGCGCGACCCCCTTCCACAGGCAGAGCCGCTGCGTGTAGCGGAAGAGGCCGAGGTCGGCGGTGACGGTGATGCGGGAGCCGGCGGGGGAGTGCTCGACCCGGACGCCCGCGGTCACGTCGCGGCTGCGGGCGGCCGTGGTCCCGGTCGGGGTGAGGTGCCAGGGGCCCTCGCCGAAGCGGGGGTGCCGCGGGTACTCCTCCTGCACGACCAGCTCGTTGCCGATGTCACCGGCGCGCAGCAGGTCCCGCCCGCCCTCCGTGAGCGCGCGCAGCCGGCTCACCCCGCCGCCGCGTCCCGGGTCCACGGTCAGCTCGTAGAACTCGTTGCCGATCGTGGTGCCTTCGCCCGGCACCCACTCGGAGACGGTGCCCCGAGCGAGCGGGAGCGCCTTGAGCCCCATGCCGGGGACCTCCGGAACGATCACGCGCAGCTCGCCGTTCTCGCGCACGGCGGGCAGCGGGAGACCCGTGTCGTCGAGCGGTACGAGTCCGGGGTCGTCGACGGTCAGTACGTCCTGCCGCTGCCAGGTCGCGGAGTTGAAGACCACCAGGTCGGGGCCGCCGCCCGGCAGCGGGGCCACGTGCCGGGCGAGGGCGTCGGTCGCGTCGGCGTGCACGGCCTCGGCGAGGTCCGCCAGTTCCCGCCATCCGGTGAGCAGGTCGATGTAGACCTGGTCGGACTCCGAACCGGTGATGGCGTCGTGATGGGCGCCGTAGATCAGCTGCCGCCACGCCTTGTCGAGGGCAGCGTCCGGATAGGGGTGCCCGGTGACGAGCGAGGCGAGCGTCGCCCAGGCCTCGGCGTCGGCGAGCAGCGTCTCCCCGTACCGCTGGGCCTGCTTGGTGTCGATGTAGGAGACGTCCTTGCCGGTGTAGACGGGGTTCATGTCCCGGGTCTGAGGCGACGCCGTGCGCCCCTCCGCGTCCAGCTCGGCCCGTACGGCGGCGAAGAAGTCGCGCGGCACGGCGCTGACGAAGCGCGGCCAGACGTAACGCGCGTTCCAGTCGCGGTGGATGTCCATGACCCAGCGGCACGGCGGCGCGTAGTCCCCGCCGACCGGGAGCAGCACGTTGCGGGTGAGCGCGACCTGCTTGAGCCCCTTGAAGAGCTTGAGCGCGGCCGCCTGGGCCTCGGGCAGTGTCGGCGCGTTGTCGATGGCCCAGCCCGCGCCGTAGTGGTTGACCATGTACGCGGTCAGCAGCCCGCGTCCCGAGGGGGCGATCCAGGAGAACTCGGCGGGGAACTGCATCCGGTTCGGATCCCGGGGCTCCTCGCCGAACACGGAGAGGGTGGGACCCCACTGGTGGAAGGGGCCGCGCGCCCACGAGCTGGAGGACAGTCCCGCGTCGGCCATCAGCCCGGGGAACTGCGGGTCGTGGCCGAAGGCGTCCAACTGCCAGGCCGTCTCCGGCGACGCACCCATGACGGCCCGCTGGAAGCCGTCCCCGTAGACGGCGTTGCGGATGGTGGCCTCGGCGCCGGTGAGGTTGGTGTTGGGTTCGTTGTAGGTGCCGCCCATGATCTCGACCCGGCCCGTCCGCAGCAGCTCCCGCAGGAAGGCGCGCTCCTCCGGGAAGGCGTCCCAGTACGGCTTGAGGTAGTCGACCTCAGCGAGCACGAAGGTGTACGCCGGGTCGCGGCGCGCCAGATCGCAGTGGGCCCGTACGAGACTCATGCCGGACTGGCCGCGGGAGTCGAAGGTGCGCGCGGGCAGCCCCGTCGACGCCGGGTCGTCGGCGACGTCCCAGGTCTCGGTGTACGCGCCCTGGGTGTTCCACCAGACGGGGTCGTAGTGGAAGTGGCTGACCATGAACATCGTCCAGCCTGGCTCCGCCGCGGTGAACTCGGCGGGGTGCACGGCCACTTGGGCCTCGTCGGTGGCGATCACGTCGGTCGCGGTCACCGAGATGTCGCGGCGCTCGCCCGGCGCGAGGCCGGTGCGCACGGGTATCTCGGCGCGCGCGGTGCCGTCGTCGGCCACCGTGACGAGGGCTTCCCCGGCGACACCGGAGCCCTCGACGGTGAGACGGACGGTCCGGCCGGGGGTGTGGCTCAGCTCGACGGCCACGATCTGGCGCGATTGCTCGGTGGTTCCGACGAAGAGCTCGGTCGACTCGACAGAGGTGACGCGCATGGGGCTCCTACGAGGATGCTCGGCGGAGCACCATCGTGGCACCGAGGGGATGGTTCAAACAACCATCTTCATGTTTTCTCGGTGGTTCATCCATACGTCGCCGGTCATCGGCGGCCGGGGTCAGCGGGTTCGGCGGATCTTCACCGTGTGCTGCGGGGTGATGTGGTCGGTCAGTGCCAGGGAGGCGCTCGCGCGCTGGTAGGAGAGCTGGGCGACCCGGACGTACAGGCAGTCGATGAGGACGAGTACGGAGTGCCGGCCGCCGATGCTCCCGGTGCGGAAGCTGGTCTCCGAGGTGGCGGAGATCAGCCGGATGTCGGCGGCCCGGGCCAGCGGCGAGCGCGGGTCGGAGGTGAGCGCCACGGTGGTGGCGCCGCGCTCCTTGGCGAGCTCGAAGGGCTCGATGGTCTCGCGGGTCGCCCCGGAGTGCGAGATGCCGATGGCGACGTCCGCCGGGGTGAGCAGCGCGGCGGAGGTGGCCGCCCCGTGCACCTCGCTCCAGCCGCGCACCGAGCAGCCGATGCGGAACAGCCGGGTCTCGGTCTCCTGGGCGACCGCGCCGCTGCCGCCGACGCCGTAGACGTCGATGCGGCGGGCACGGGCGACGGCCTGGGCCGCGCGCTCCAGCGCGTCCAGGTCCATCCGGTCGATCGTCTGCTGGACCGCGCGCAGGTCGGCGCTGCCGACGACGGCGACGACGCGTTCGAGGTTGTCGTCCGGGGAGATCTCGGGGCCGATCTCCGCGCTGCCCCAGTCGGACACCTCGCCGCGACCGCGTTCCTGGGCCAGCTCGATCAGCAGATGCTGGTACGAGTCGAGGCCGACGGCACGGCAGAACCGGGTCACCGTGGCCTGTGACGTGCCCGTACGGCGGCCCAGCTCGGCGGCGGAGGAGTGGGTGACCGCCGCGGGGTCCGCCAGGATCAGCTCGCCCACCTTCCGGAGCGAGCCGGCCAGCCGGGGCAGCTCGGTGCGGATCAGTGAGGTGACGTCCGTCGGGGGCATTCCGTTGCCGACGCCGGTCCGTTCCATGGGGTACCCGATCTCCTCGGTGGTGCCTGCTGTGCAGCTGAGAATGTATCAGCCACCCACCATCTCGCAGATTGAATCTCAGGACCAAAGGAGCCTCTGGTCCGGGTCCGGCCCGGCGTGCGGTGACGGCGCCGGTGGAGGGGGCGTTGCCCGCCGCTCGTGACCTATGGTTTATTCATTCAAGTAAGCTCGTAAGGGATGGTGGTTTCATCCACCGGTGGGGAGTGCCGCGTGTCCGTCGACTCTGTGAACGCCAGCGGGTTTGCGCGTGAAGGCCTGGATGCCCTGAACCGCATCGCCGCGTCCGCCGAGTCCGCCCAGGGTGAAGTGCGGCGCGCCGCCGAGCTGATCGCTCACTGTGTGCGGACCGACGGCGTCATCCAGGCGTTCGGCACCGGCCACTCCCAGGCGCTCGTCCTGGAGCTCGCTGGACGCGCCGGGGGGCTCGTGCCCACGAACCGGCTGAGCATCGCCGACCTCGTGCTGTACGGCGGCGACGACCCGAGCGTCCTCGACGACCCGCTCCTGGAGCGCAAGCCCGGTGTCGCCGAGCGGATCTACGACCTCGCCGGGCCCCGGCCCGAGGACCTGTTCGTGATCATCTCCAACTCGGGCGTCAACAGCGTGATCGTGGAGATGGCTCTGCGGGCCAAGGAGCGCGGTCACCGCGTCCTGGCCATCACCTCGCTGAGCCACACCCGGGCCGTCCCCGCCTCCCACCCCAGCGGCCGGAAGCTCGCCGACATCGCCGACGTCGTCCTGGACAACGCCGCGCCACGGGGGGACGCCCTTCTCGAACTCCCCGGCGGTGGCTCCGTCTGCGCCCTGTCGACTCTGACCGGCGTGATGCTCGTCCAGATGGCCGTCGCCGAGGCGGCCTCGCTGCTGCTTGCCGCGGGGGTGCGACCGCCGGTGTACGTCTCGGCCAATGTGCCCGGGGGGTTCGAGGGGAACCTTGACCTTGAGACGCGGTATGCGGGGCGGATTCGGCGTACGGCCGGCTAGACGCTCCGCTTGGTGGGGCTGTGAACCTGCGGGTTCGTTGTGGCTGGGCGCGCCCACGCGGCGGAACCGCATATCGATACCGCCCCGCGCCCCTGACGGGGCGCGGTGGGCCGGCCTCAGCGAATTCCTGCCGCCGGACCTGCCGTGTCTACGGTCACCTCCTCCAGGGGGAAGTGGCAGGCCGCTCTGTGATGGGCAGCCTCAGGCGTCGGCGTGGGGACGGTCTCGGCGCAGATGTCCTCCGCGCGCCAGCAGCGGGTCCTGAAGCGGCAGCCGGAGGGCGGGTCGGCCGGTGACGGGATCTCGCCGGTCAGCAGGATTCGCTCCCTCTTCGCCCCGCCCCCGGTCGCCAGGGACGGGGCCGCCGACAGAAGCGCCGCCGTATAGGGGTGACGCGGCCGCTCGAACAGCTCCTCCGCCGGTCCCGTCTCCACGATCCTGCCGAGGTACATCACCGCGACCCGGTCGGCGACATGGCGCACCACGGACAGGTCGTGCGAGATGAACACGTACGCCAGTCCCAGCTCGTCCCGCAGATCGCCGAGCAGGTTGAGCACCTGCGCCTGTACCGACAGGTCGAGCGCGGAGACGGGTTCGTCGCACACGATGACATCGGGCTCCAGCGCCAGGGCGCGGGCGATCCCGATCCGCTGACGCTGGCCCCCGGAGAACTCCTGCGGGTGGCGACGCGCGTCGGACGCGCGCAGCCCGACCATCTCCAGCAGCTCACCCACGCGTGCCGCGCGCTTCGAGGCGGGCACGAGATCGCGGTGGGTGAGCCACGGCTCGCTGATCAGATCCGCCGCACAGAGCCGGGGGTTGAGCGAGCCGAACGGGTCCTGGAAGACCATCTGCACCTTGCGGCGCCAGGCGAGCAGCCTGGCCCCCGACAACGAGAACGGGTCCACTCCGTCGAACCGTACGGTGCCCGCGTCGGGCCGCTCCAGCATCAGCAGCACCCTGGCGAGCGTGGTCTTGCCGCAACCGGACTCGCCGACCAGGCCGAGCGTCTCCCCGCGCTCCAGTCGCAGATCGACCCCTTCGAGCGCACGCAGCCTGGTGCTGCCCTTCGCGGTACGCGGAACCGAGAAGCTCTTCGTCAGGCCGGTGGCCTCAAGCAGTGTCGTCCCGGGCTCAGGCATCGGCCAGTTCCTTCCCGAAGTGGCAGGCGGCGGCACGGCCGGCTCCGGTCGTGGCCAGCACCGGCAGGTGTGTGGCGCACAGGTCGCGGGCCATGGGACACCGCATACGGAAGGCGCAGCCGGAGGGTACGGAGCGGGGGTCGGGCGGGCTGCCGGGGATGGAGTTCAGCCGGGTCCCCTTGTGCTGCTCGGCCGGCACCGACTCCAACAGGCCCCGCGTGTACGGGTGGTTGGGCTTGCCGAACACCTCGGCAACCGGGCCGGTCTCCACGACCGTACCCGCGTACATGACGGCGACCCGGTCCGCGTGCTCGGCGACCAGGCCGAGGTCGTGGGTGATGAGCACCAGGGCCATCCGCTGCTCGCTCCGCAGTTCGCGCAGCAGGTCCATGATCTGGGCCTGCACAGTGACGTCGAGAGCCGTGGTGGGTTCGTCGGCGAGCAGGACCTTCGGCCGGAGCGCGACCGCCATCGCGATCAGCAGCCGCTGGCGCATGCCTCCGGAGAACTGGTGCGGGTAGGCGCTCGCACGCGAGCGCGCCTCCGGGATGCCGACGCGCTCCATCAGCTCGACCGCTTTCGCCCGCGCCGCGCGCCGGGACATCCGCTCGTGGATACGGAACGGCTCCGCGAGCTGCGCCCCCACCGTCTGGACGGGGTTGAGCGCGCTGAGAGCGTCCTGGAAGACGATGGCGAGGCCTGGTCCGGCGAGCCGACGCCTGGCCCGTGCGCCGAGCCCGAGCAGGTCCTCGCCCTCCAACAGGGCCTGGCCGCCCACGACTTCGGCGGCCGGATCGAGCAGCCCGGCCACCGCGTGCGCCGTCATGCTCTTGCCGCACCCGGACTCGCCCAGCAGAGCCAGCGTCTCACCCGAACTCACGGCGAAACTGACGCCGCGTACGACGGGGACGGGTCCTGCGGCGGTACGGATGTCGACCGACAGGTTGTCGACGGCCAGGGTGTCAACGGTCAGGGTGCCGGCCCGGGTTGAGGCACGGTCGCCGGGAGCGGGAGCGGATTCCGGCAATGACGGGGCGGGCTCGGCTTCTGCCGCGGGTACAGCGGGAGGCTGAGGTGTGGCTTCGGGCACGGCCGGGGCGTGCTCGATCTCCGGCCCCGACGGGGCTGGGCTGTGCGCGGGCTCCGCCCCCGCCACGACCGCGGCCGTCTCGGCGGCCGAACTCTGGCGGGCCCCGTTCGCCCCGGTCGCCGGCCGGCGGAGC
>NZ_JAPWHT010000466.1:0-7812 GCF_027270795.1 Streptomyces sp. ActVer | reverse complement strand
CCGACGAGGGCGATTCGGGCCGCGACCTGGTGATTCCGTCAGCTTGATCTGCTACACCACTCGGCGGGACGCCATCGGCTTCTGGGAACGCCTGGAGAGACCGCGACCAATGCTTCCGGCACCAGCAACACCGCTCCTTTGACTGATGGGAAGGTCGCCCAACCGGAGGCCGAGGTCGCGTTCGACACGTACACCGTGAATGTCTCGGCCACTTACAACGAGCTCACGACCGACCAGTACGTGAAACTGATGAAGTTCGGGGATGAGACGGACATCAAGACGCTCATGGTTCTCGGCCGGCCCGCGGTCTTCTCCTCGGCTCCCACCATGAAGATCGATATCGATCTCGGGAGTGGCGGATCCGGCGGACCGGTCGAACAAGGCCCCCTGGCCAGGACGCTGTCCGTGGCGCTGGACCGCAACGACCGGGGCGGCTACTGCGACATCACCGTCTGGAGCACGTCCGGAACCCTCGCGGACGACAGCGTTCTCCTCGACATCGCTGGAAAGGTTCTGCCGAGAATCCCCGAACGGCCTGTCCGATGAGACGCCGAGAACACTTCGGCGAAGGTGCAGTCGCGCCGCCGGCGACGGCATCAGTCTTGTGACGGGATGCGTGCCGCGCTCTCCACTGGTTGGGCTCTGTACCACCTGCGTGAACATGGAGGATGTCCCCCTCCATGGCTACTTCGACGGCTACTTACTCTTCCCGTCCTGCTCCGTCCTTGCGCGGTAGCGGGCCGCGGATGGGCTGCTGGCCCATGGTGACCGGCTGAGGCTGGGAGCCCGATCTGGTGCCGCCTCTTGCTCGTCAGCTTGTCGTCCAGGCAGTGGCGTGTGAGGCCCGGCGGGTTGCCAGGGTTGAACGCCACTCGGGGTGGTGTTGTCTTTGCCATTCGGTTGGACGTCGATGGCCGGTCAGCCGAATGGCAGGGACGGATCTTCAGTCGGCTACTGCCGAGAGAGTGGGGGCGGCCCGTCTCGGGCCGGGGTTGCAGGCCCTAGATCAGCCCCTGTTGCGCGGCCTTGGCCACCAACTCCCTGCGGTCGCGGGCGTCCAGGATTGTCATGAGCCGCTGGATCCGGAGCAAGATGGTGCGGCGCGAGACGCCTACCCTGGCTCCGATGTTGGCGATGGACTCGTCGTGAACCATCCAGCCGAGAATTTCGATGTCCACCGGGGCCAGCTGAGGGCGTGGCGTGTTGGCCGCCGGCGGAACCGTGCCATCAGCCCGACCCGTAGCTCCAGCCTGCTCAGTCATGACGTCGTTTCCCTTCCGCACCCGGCAAGAGAGGGTGTCGACTCGCCCCCGGGGTGCCTTCCTACCAGAGAGCGGCTCGTCCGCGCGGGGTTCGCTGGAGGTTGAGGCCATCCTCCGCCAGGGTGGCGGAAGCCACGTTCAGAAACCGCACGAGCGGCTGGTGCACGGCCAACAGCGCCTCGTCCGCCACGCGTTCGTGATCCTCCGCAGTGGCTCCGCGCTCCAACTGCCGGATCCATCGGGACAACTCGGCGCGCGAGGCGAGCAGGGCGTCCTCCGCCTCGAACGCGGCAGTCGTGACAACGGGTGGGCCCTCGACAGTGACGGCCGACTGCCGTTGTTGGAGTTCACCGTGCAGCCGTTCACCGGCCCGTTCATAGGCCCCGTCGGCGTCGCGAAGCAGCCTGCCGCGGTCCGGCTCCCCTGCCTCCGCCGCCGCAGACGCGGATATGGCTGCCTCCGTATGGAGGGTGTGCACCTCCTGGAAGCACTGGGTGAACGCAACGTACGCGGAGCGCCGCGGCTCGCGCAGCAACCGCACGTGCTCGGCGCGGAGTTGCATCCGAGTCTGCCCACGGCCCAGAAGCCCGGTGACCAGAGCGGCAGCGCCGGTGCCCAGGGTTCCAACGGCCGCGCCAAGCAGCGCCGCAAGTCCCGCATCCATGGCCCGGCAGTTTAGGGCCTCTCCGGAGTTGCCCCCCTGCGCCCAAACCCATGGTCCCCTCTCGTGGCTACGCACGTAGCCACGAGAGGCCCTTTGCATCGGCCCAGAACGGGGCCCGGACCAGCCCTCGCATCACGCTCGCGGTCGCCATTTGCCGGCCCTCAGGCGAGGAATGAAAGCCGAACCCGCCTGTCTGAATTGTCGCGATTCGTGTCGACCAGGCACACCGACTGCCACGTCCCCAGTTCCAGTCGTCCTCCGAGTACCGGCAGCGTGGCGTGCGGGGGCACGATCGCCGGGAGGACGTGGTCGCGGCCGTGGCCGGGGCTCCCGTGGCGGTGCTGCCAGCGGTCGTCCGAGGGGAGGAGGGTGTGGAGGGCGGCGAGCAGGTCGTCGTCGCTGCCGGAACCCGTTTCGATCAGGGCGACGCCGGCTGTTGCGTGGGGTACGAAGACGTTGAGCAGGCCGTCGCGACCGCCCGCGACCTCGCGGAGGAAGGCCTCGCATTCACGGGTGAGGTCGACGACCCTCTCCCTGGATCCGGAGGCGATGTTCAGTACACGGCTGGTGAAGGCATCGGACATGGGCCAATCCTCGCCGATCCCGCGGATTCCGCACCCGCTGTCGGATCCCACGCGCCTACGGGTCGGGGTCAGCGGGCCCGGCCGCACCTCATCAGTCCCGGCAACTCCCCCGCCCAGTAGTACCGGCCGCTGCCCGCCCACCTGGGCACTCCACTCGCCCGACCCGTGATACCCGAGGTCCACTCCGCGAGACGCCATTGACCGTACGCGGCCCAGCTGGCTACTTTCAGCCGCATGTTGCGTTCAGTCATGCTCACCACGCGCGGTCACATCGACCTGCTGCGGGTGGCCTCCGCCGCGTGTCGCCGCGGACACTGACGCCTTTTCACCCGATTCACCTCTCCTGGTCCTCAGCACACCCCCGCGTCCGCGCGTCCCTCTGATCCGAGCCGGATGCCGGGACGCTGACGCGCGCCCCGCCCCTCGCACACCCCCTGCACCCCGCATCTCCCCTGCGCGTGCCCTCCGTCGCTCTCCTGCCGTGGAGCCCTCATGAGCATCAGCCATGCCCCGCCGGACTCTCATGGACCCGATATTTCGGGAATATCGGAGTTCGCAGACCCCAAGTCCAGTGACACCAAATCCGGCGACACCACGTCCATCGCCCACGCCCTTCCCGAGCTCGAACCCATCGTCCCCGCCTCGACCCGTCGCACCCGCGTCCCCCGCTGGCTGCGCCGCACCTCCGGCCCCGTACTGCTGCTCGCCCTGTGGCAAGTCCTCAGCAGTACGGGCGTGTTGACGGCCGACGTGCTGGCCTCGCCCGGCACCATCGCGCGGGTGGCCGGCGATCTGGTCTCCGACGGGTCGCTGACGAACGCGATGGGTGTCTCGCTCCAGCGCGTCGCGGTGGGGCTCCTGCTCGGAACCGTCGTCGGCACCGGTCTCGCCCTGCTCTCGGGCCTGTTCAGGATCGGCGAGGACCTCGTCGACGCGAGCGTCCAGATGCTGCGGACCGTGCCGTTCGTCGGTCTGATCCCGCTGTTCATCATCTGGTTCGGCATCGGCGAGGCCCCGAAGGTCGCGATCATCACGCTGGGCGTGTCCTTCCCGCTCTACCTCAACGTGTACGCGGGTATCCGCGGCGTCGACTCCCAGCTGATCGAGGCCGGCGAGTCCCTCGGCCTGTCCCGCTGGGGCCTCGTACGGCATGTCGTCCTGCCGGGCGCCCTCCCCGGCGCCATGACCGGTCTGCGCTACTCACTGGGCATCGCCTGGCTGGCGCTCGTCTTCGCCGAGCAGATCAACGCGGACGCCGGCATCGGCTTCCTGATGGTCCAGGCGCGCGACTTCCTGCGTACCGACGTGATCGTGGTCTGCCTGATCGTCTACGCCTTCCTCGGCCTGCTCGCCGACTTCATCGTCCGCTCCCTCGAAAGGCTGCTGCTGCAATGGCGACCGACGTTCACCGGCCGGTGACCACCGAGAAGGTCACGACCGCTCCCGCCCCCTCCTCGGTGGTACGCGTCGACGGCCTGACCCGCTCCTTCGACGGCCGCGCCGTCATCGACAACCTCCAACTCGACGTCAAGCCCGGCGAGTTCGTGGCCCTGCTCGGTCGCAGTGGCTGCGGCAAGTCCACCCTCCTGCGCATCCTCGCGGGGCTCGACCGCGACATCGAGGGCAC
Source organism: Streptomyces sp. ActVer (assembly GCF_027270795.1). Classification (NCBI taxonomy): domain Bacteria; kingdom Bacillati; phylum Actinomycetota; class Actinomycetes; order Kitasatosporales; family Streptomycetaceae; genus Streptomyces; species Streptomyces sp. ActVer. Next base: position 3,675 of record NZ_JAPWHT010000466.1, on the reverse strand, counting down.
CGTCCTCGCGCCGCGCCGCAAGGCCGTCGCCTTCCAGGCACCCCGGCTGATGCCGTGGAAGAAGGTGTGGCGCAACGTCCTGCTCGGGCTGCCCGGCAAGCCCGAACGCGCCGTCGCCGAGCAGGCGTTGACCGAGGTGGGCCTCACCGACCGTGCCGACGCCTGGCCCAAGACCCTCTCCGGCGGGGAGGCCCAACGTGCCTCGCTGGCACGCGCGTTGGTGCGCGAACCCGATCTGCTGCTGCTCGACGAGCCGTTCGGCGCGCTGGACGCGCTGACCCGGATCAAGGCCCAGCGGCTCGTCGGCGAGCTGTGGCAACGGCGAGGCTGCGCCGTGCTCCTGGTCACGCACGACGTGGAGGAGGCGGTGCTGCTCGCCGACCGCGTCCTCGTGATGGACGACGGCGTGATCGCCTACGAGACCGAGGTCGGGCTGGACCGTCCGCGGGACATCGCCGACCCGCGGTTCGCCGAACTGCGCGCCGGGCTCCTGGAACGGCTGGGTGTCGACACCGCCGCCGAAGCCGCTTGAACTCCCCCACCTGAACGCTCAGTCAGCCACCACAGATATCCGAACCGACCGGTTGCGCCGCCCTACGCGCATCCGGACCGCGCGGTTGCGCGCCCCGCGCATCCGAACCCGCCACGCCCCTCACCTGAACACTCATCCACGAACGGAATCCTCATGCGACGACACCTCGTCCCCGCCGCCCTGCTCCTCCCCCTGGCCCTGCTGGCCGCGGCCTGCGGCGGGAACTCGTCGGCCAGCACCTCGACGGGCGACGGAACCGACGGGAAGGGATCGCTCACCCTCAACGTCGGTGACCAGAAGGGCGGTTCGGAAGCGGTACTGCGGGCCGCCGGAGAACTCAAGAACCTCAACTACAAGATCAAGTGGTCGACGTTCACGTCCGGGCCGCCCCTTCTGGAGGCGGTCAACGCCAAGGCCGTCGACATCGGCGGCGTCGGCAACACCCCGCCGGTCTTCGCGGCCGGCGCCGACTCCAAGATCACAGCCGTCGCGGCCTACCGGGGCAGGTCCAAGGGAGACGCGATCCTCGTACCCAAGGACTCGAAGCTGAAGAAGGCCGACGAGCTGAAAGGCAAGTCGGTCGCGGTGGCGCAGGGTTCGTCCGCGCACTACCAGCTGGTCGCCTCGCTCAAGGCGGCCGGGCTGACACTGGGCGACGTCAAGGTGAAGTACCTCCAGCCCGCCGACGCCCTGGCCGCGTTCACCTCCGGCAAGGTCGACGCGTGGGCGGTCTGGGACCCGTACACCTCCCAGGTACTGCAGGCCAAGCAGGGCAGGGTCCTGACCGACGGCGACGACGTGGTCAACGGGCTCACCTTCCAGGTGGCGGCGCCCGGAGCGCTCAAGGACAAGAAGAAGGCCGCGGCGATCCGCGACTACCTGGACCGGCTGCGGCGGGCGCAGGACTGGGTCTACGAGCACCCCGAGGAGTGGGCCAAGGTCTGGGCGAAGGACACCGGGCTGCCCTACGAGGTGGCGCTGGCCTCGGTGAAGCGGACCAACGCGACCAGGGTTCCGGTGGCCATCGACAAGCCGCTCATCGCCTCCGAGCAGGAGATCGCGGACACGTTCACCGCCCTGAAGCTGATCCCCCGCAAGGTCGACTTCGGCGACTTCGTGGACACCCGCTTCAACGGCGACCTGCCGCCGTCCACCACGACTCCTCGCCCCTCGAAGGAGTCGTGACCTCATGACCGTACATCTGCACTGGTTCCTGCCGACGGGCGGTGACGGCCGCACCCTCGTGGACCGGCACGCCTACGCGGCCAACCCCGTCGACCGCACCCGGCCGGTCAGCGGAGTGCGCCCGCCCGACATCGAGTATCTGGCCCAAATCGCCAAGGCTGCCGAGCAGTTGGGCTTCGAGGCGGTGCTCACGCCGACCGGTACGTGGTGCGAGGACGCCTGGCTGACGACGGTGGCGCTGGCCCAGCACACCGAGCGGCTGAAGTTCCTGGTCGCGTTCCGGCCCGGAGTCATCTCGCCGACGCTCGCCGCCCAGATGGCGGCCACGTACCAGCGCATCACCCGGGGCCGGCTGCTCCTGAACGTCGTCACCGGCGGCGACTCCACCGAGCAGCGCCGCTTCGGCGACCAGCTCGGCCACGACCAGCGGTACGCGCGTACGGACGAGTTCCTGTCCGTCGTGCGCGGGGTGTGGAGCGGGCAGCCGTACGACTTCGACGGGGCGCACTACCAGGTCGAGGGCGGGCTGACCGCGCTGCCGCCGGATCCGCTGCCGGAGATCTTCTTCGGCGGTTCCTCGGCGGCCGCGGGGCCGGTGGCGGCGCGGCACGCGGATGTGTATCTGACCTGGGGAGAGCCGCCGGAGCAGGTCAAGGAGAAGATCGACTGGATCCGCTCGCTCGCCGAGCGCGAGGGGCGCACGGTCCGCTTCGGTATCCGGCTGCACACCATCTCGCGGGACTCGTCGGCCGAGGCGTGGAGGACGGCTGGTCGCCTGCTCGACGATCTCGATCCGGAGTCCATCGCCGCCGCGCAGGCGGCGCTCGGCCGCAGCGAGTCCATCGGCCAGCAGCGCATGCTCGCGCTGCACGGTGGTTCCTCCGACCGGCTGGAGATCTCCCCGAACCTGTGGGCGGGCGTGGGTCTCGTGCGCGGAGGCGCCGGTACCGCGCTGGTCGGCAGCCATGCCGAGGTCGCCGACCGGATCGAGGAGTACCACGCGCTGGGGGTCGAGCACTTCGTGCTCTCCGGGTATCCGCATCTGGAGGAGGCGTACTGGTTCGGGGAGGGGGTGATTCCCGAGCTGACCGTGCGAGGGCTGTTGTCGCGTGTTCCCGCCTCTGGGGCGCCGATTCTGGTCGCCGGCGGTCGCTGAGCGCTCGGCTGTTGGTGCCGTCGGACATCTGCGGGCCGTCCTTGGCTGGTCGCGCAGATCCCCACGCCCCTTACGGGACGGCCGCCGGGGCCGGGAAGATCCGCGCCCGCCATGGAGTTGGTAGAAGCGTGAACAACACCGGAGCGCAGGCGGGGGCAGTGCGGGAAGTCGATGTCGTCGTGGTCGGCGCCGGGCAGGCCGGACTGTCCAGCGCCTATCACCTGCGGCGCACGGGCTTCGAGCCGGAGCGGGACTTCGTGGTCCTGGACCACGCTCCGCGGGCGGGCGGGGCGTGGCAGTTCCGGTGGCCCTCCCTCACGTACGGCAAGGTGCACGGCATGCACGCCCTGCCGGGCATGGAGCTGACGGACGTGGATCCGGCGCGGCCGTCCTCCGAGGTCATCGCGGAGTACTTCGACACCTACGAGCGCACCTTCGATCTGCGGGTGCGGCGGCCGGTCGACGTGAACGCCGTGCGCGAGGGCGAGGCGGGCAGGCTGCTCGTCGAGACCTCCGACGGTACGTGGTCGACGCGGGCGCTGATCAACGCGACGGGCACCTGGGACCGGCCCTTCTGGCCGCGGTACCCGGGGCAGGAGACCTTCCGGGGGCGGCAGTTGCACACGGCCCAGTACCCGGGTCCCGAGGAGTTCGCCGGGCAGCGGGTCGTCGTGGTCGGCGGGGGCGCGTCCGGTACGCAGCATCTGCTGGAGATCGCGCCGTACGCGGCCCGGACCACCTGGGTGACGCGGCGGCCGCCGGTGTTCCGTGAGGGGCAGTTCACCGAGGACGTGGGCCGGGA
>NZ_JAPWHT010000465.1:0-7827 GCF_027270795.1 Streptomyces sp. ActVer | reverse complement strand
GAGTTCCGGGGCCGGACTCACGCGCAGTGAACCGTCGGGGTGGACGTCGACGACCCGTGGCGCGGTGAGTACGCCTGCCCATCCGGCCCGGTCTGTCTCCGCCTGCGGCCGGGCCTCCCACGACCAGCCCCACAGCAGTGCGCGGTCCGGCTCCTGGAGCACGGCGGGAGCGTAGAAGTCCCGCCCCTGGTCGAGCCGGCCGCCGACGCGCGGCACAAACCTCAACGCTCCCTGGCCATCGACCCGCAGACGGCCCGTCAGGTATCCGGTCGAGCAGGGATCTCCGTCCCACAGGGACACCAGAAGTACGTGGTCGCCGCCTGCTGTCCGGTACAGGTGCGGGCACTCCCAGCCCACCGACTTGTCGCCGAACGCGCCCGCGGCCACCGGGTCCTTGCCGTCCAGCAGCACACCGGCGAACCGCCAGTCGGTCAGGTCGTCGCAGTCGTAGAGCAGGACCGACGGCGTACCGTCGGCGTGCCCGGCCCCGACGAGGGCCCAGCGCCTGTCCGCGTGGCGGAAGACGAACGGGTCGCGGAACATCACCACGTCCAGTCCCGGCGGCGGCCCCGCCACCACCGGCGCCGACAGCGGCTTCCACTCGGTCAGCAGCTCGTCGTCCGGGTCCGCCGCCCGCGCCAGGCAGATGGTGCCGAGTCCGGCGTGGGCACGGTCGACTCCCGTGTACACGGCGGTCGGCGTGCCGGCGTCGTCGATCACGCAGCCCGACCAGCAGCCGGCCTCGTCGGGGCCGCCCGGCGTCGGCGTGAGGGCGACCGGGTGGTGCTCCCAGTGCGCGAGGTCGGTGCTGGAGGCATGCCCCCAGTGGACGTTCGCGTGCACCGGTGCGTCGGGGTTGTGCTGGTAGAAGAGGTGGTAGCGGTCCCGCCAACGGAACGGCCCATTGGGGTCGTTGATCCAGCCGACGGGCGGACGGACCCTGAAACGCGGCGCGTTGGGGTCATTGTTCAACGGTTGACTCCTGCCGAGGTGATGCCCTCGCGCAGAGGGCGCTGGCCGACGACGAACACGGCGAGGGCGGGGAGCATCGAGAGCACGACCCCGGCCAGGACCACCGAGATGGACCCGGTGCCGAGGTTGCCCTGCAGGGAGACCAGACCCAGCGGAAGCGTGTAGTTCTGGCTGGAGGTCTCCAGGATCAGCGGGCGGAAGAACTCGTTCCAGTGGTAGTTGAAGGCCAGTACGCCGACGATCGCCAGGCCGGGTGTGGCCAGTGGCGCGTACACCGAGCGGAAGATCCGCCAGGGCCCCGCGCCGTCCAGCATGGCCGCCTCGCTCAGGTCCTTCGGCATACCGAGGAAGTACTGGCGCATCAGGAAGGTGCCGAAGGCGGTCGGGAAGGCCGGGATGATCAGGCCGAGGAGCGTGTCGGTGAGGCCCATCGACTTCAGCACCAGGAACACCGGCACGATGGTGACCTGCAACGGCACCATCATGGTCGCCAGGACCAGGCCGAAGAGCGGCTTCTTGAAACGGAACTCCAGGCGCGCGAAGGCGTATCCGGCCAGGCCCGCCGTGATCATCTGGCCGACGGCGATCAGTGCCGTCACCAGCGTGGAGTTCAGGGCAAGCAGCCACACGTCGATCTGCTGGAAGACCCCGCGGTAGGCCGCGGTCGTCGGGTGCGTCGGGATGATCTGCGGTGGCAGGTCGAAGGACTGGGCCGGAGTGCGCAGCGAGGTGGCGACGGTCCAGATGACCGGGCCCAGCGTCAGCAGGGCGCACACGGTCAGTGCGGCGATCCGGGCCCAGGGGGCGAGTGAGTGACGTGCGCGACTCAGAGTCGGGGTCGCTTTCAGGGGCGGGGTTGCTTGGCTCATGGCGCTCATGCGGCTCACCGGCTCACTGGTAGTGGACGAAACGCCGGCTGAGCCGGAACTGGAGGGCGGTGACCGCCATGATCACTACGAAGAGCAGCACGCCCACCGCGGATGCCTCGCCGAAGTCGAGCTGCTCGAAGGCCCTCTCGTAGATCACCATCACCACGGTGCGGGTGGCGTCGCCGGGTCCGCCGTCGGTGAGGACGTAGGGCTGTTCGAAGACCTGCAGGGCATTGATGATGCCGACCACCGACGCGACGAGCAGCGTCGGCGACAGCAGCGGCAGCGTGATGCCGAGGTGCTTGCGCAGGCCGGTCGCGCCGTCGAGGGCGGCGGCCTCGTGGATCTCCTTGGGGATGTTGTTCAGACCGCCGACGAACAGCAGGAACGAGAAACCGAACTGCTGCCAGACGTAGACCAGGATCACCGTGGCCATCGCCGCGTGCTCCGAGGTCAGCCAGGGCACGGGCGCGACGCCCACCAGGCCGATCAGCCAGTTCACCACCCCGAAGTCCTGGTTGAACAGGTACTTCATCACCACCGAGATCGAAGCGGCGGACAGCACCAGCGGGAAGAAGAACGCCGAACGGAACACCGACCGCAGCCACATCGGCATCCGCCCGTTCAGGGCGAGCGCCAGCGACAGCGCGATCAGCAGTTGCAGCGCGACCGCGAGGACCATGAAGAGGAGCGTGTTGCGGAAGGAGACCAGAACCGTCGAGTCCGTGAAGGTCGTGCGGTAGTTGGCGCCGCCGGCGAAACGGGGCGGGTCGATCACGTTCCAGTGGAACAGGCTCAGCACGACGGACCCGATGATCGGCACGACCGTGAAGACGACGATGCCGACAACCGTGGGCGCCAGGAACAGCGCGGCCAACAGCCGGGCGCCGCGGTCGCGGACGGACGGCCGCACGGCGACGGCGGGTCGCGCGGCGGGCCTCGGACGTACGGCCGGGACCTGGGAGTTCGGGACCTTGGTGTTCGTCATACCTCACGCTCCATGGCCAGCTCCAGGTCGCCCTGCATCCGGCGCAGCGCGGGACCCACCGCACGCGGTGAGGCCAGCGCGGTGCCGGTGTACTTGAGCAGGACGTCGGTCACCTCGGCGACCTGCGGTGGCGCGGGGATCGGGCCGGTGTCGGGAAACCGGTCGAGAGTGTCGTAGAAGACCTGCCAGTGCGCCGGGCCGCTCGCGGCGTAGCGGGCCGAGTTGACCATCGAACGCCGGGCCGGGGTGGTCTGGTTGCTCCGGAACAGCCGGGTCATGGTGTCCTTGCGGGCCGCGTACTTGATGAACTCCCAGGCGGCTTCCTGCTTCTTCGAGGTGCGCAGCAGCGCGTAGCCCGCCGCGCCGAACTGGTGGCGCTGGGTACGCCAGCGCGGGAAGTACTGCACGTCGTAGTCGGCGGCCCGCATGCCGGCCAGTTGCAGGCCGCCCGCCCAGAAGCCGCCCGCCGGTGTGACGCCGACGCGGCCGGTGGAGAACACGCCGACCAGATTGCTGCCGTTGCCGCCCTCGGGCCGGCTGCACAGGTTCTCCTGGACGAGGGAGGCGAGGTAGTCGTACGCCTCCTCGACCCGGTCGGCGGTGGCCTGCGGGGTCGTCCAGCGGAAGCCCCCGCCGCGCCCCTGCCGGTCGGCGGCCGGGTAGAAGGTGTCCCACAGCCAGGAGCCGCCGGGCGCCTTCGACTCATTCAGCAGGTTCGTGCCGTTCGCGAAGAGCCAGGGCACCACGCCGCCCCACAGCCGGTTGGTCCAGAAGTACGGCGTGAAGTGCGCGTCGCCGGCGCGCTTCATCTCCCGCAGCAGCGCGGTGAAGTCGTCGCGGCTCCAGTCGGCCGCCGGGAACCCCGCGCCTGCCCGCTTCAGCACCTGCTTGTTGAGGTAGATGTCGGCGGCGTTGAACTCCATCGGAAGTTGGTAGAGGTTCCCCTCGTACATCATCGACTCCACCAGCGAGGGGTGGACGTCGGCGAAGTACTCGCGCAGCTGAGCCGCGTCCCGGCGCACCCAGCGGTCCAGGGGCACGCCGAGCCGTTGGGCGAACAACTGCACGCCCTCGGTGGCCACATAGACCAGGTCGGGGGCGGTGCCGACGGCGATCTGGGTGAGGATCTTCGCGAAGAAATCCGACCAGTCGACGGCCTGCACCGCGTTCACCCGCAGCGGGATGTCGGGGTGGAGCCGGTGAAAGCCCTTGGTGAGGGCGTCGACGGTGGCCGGGTCGAAGGCGGAGCCGAGGGTGGCGACGACGAGGGAGCCGTCGTCACGGCCGGGGATGTCGGCTCCCGTGAGCCGGTCCCAGCTCGCGGCGGTACCGGCCAGGGCGGCTGCTCCGGCCCCGTATGCGCCGTACCGCAGCAGCGTGCGGCGAGGGATGTGCGAGTCAGTCATCAACGGGCCTAACTCGTGTTAGTTCAGGGGTGATGCCCCAGATGATGGGAACCGGGCGGCAGGCCTGTCAAGGGTCGGGAACGCTTGACCTTTAACGAGTTAGGTCTACAGTCCTCGTTCACCTGAGCCGATTCTTCACGCCCTCTGCGTCGTGAGCCGCCACGAGAGGAACGATGTGTCATGCCCGGAACATCGGGGTTTTCCAGGAGATCACTGTTCGCGGGATCGGCGGCGGGCACCGCCGCCGCTCTGCTGCCCACCGCAGCGGCCACGGCCGCCCCGAAACCCGAGCCCGGGGCCACGGCCAACAGCAGGACCAAGTCCGCGGCGAGCGGGGCGAGTTACCGCGCCTCATACCATTTCACGGTCCCCGACCAGTGGAAGAACGACCCGCAGCGGCCCGTCTGGATCGACGGCGAGTACCACTACTACTACCTCTACAACGCCGACTACTTCACCGGCGTCGTCGGCACCGCGTGGCGCCTGGCCACCACCAAGGACCTGGTCTCCTTCACCGACCGCGGGGTCGCCGTGCCCAAGGACACCACGCCCAACGGTGATCTCTGGTCGGGTTCGGCGGTGGTCGACACCGGCAACACGGCCGGATTCGGCGCGGGCGCGGTCGTCGTCATCGTCACCATGTCCCCCGGCGGCGGCACCGACCAGCAGGAGCAGTTCCTGCACTACTCGACCGACGGCGGTCTCACCTTCACCAACTACGGGACCGACCCCGTCCTGCCCAACCCCGGCGTCGCCGACTTCCGCGACCCCAAGGTGATCCGCGACGAGGGCCGGGGCCGCTGGGTGATGGCCCTCGCCGAGAACGACAAGATCGGTTTCTACCACTCCGACGACCTCAAGTCCTGGACGTACGTGAACGGTTTCGTCCACGACGGCATAGGCGTCCTGGAGTGCCCCGACCTGTTCCGCATCACCGCAGGCGACGGCACCGTGAAATGGGTGCTCGGCGTGAGCGCCAACGGGAAGAGCTCGGGGCTGCCCAACACGTACGCCTACTGGACGGGTTCCTTCGACGGCAGCGCGTTCACCGCCGATGCGAGTGACCCGCAGTGGCTCGACCACGGCTGGGACTGGTACGGCGCCGTCACCTTCGAGAAGCGGGACGCGAGCGGCGCGGTGGACGCCGCTGCCCGGTACGCGATCGGATGGGTGAACAACTGGGACTACGCCAACACCACCCCCACCATCGACTGCGACGGCTTCAACGGCACCGACTCCATCGTCCGCGAGATCACTCTGAAGAAGGCATCCGACAACACCTACTACCTCGCCTCCCAGCCCGTCGCGGGCCTCGACTCGCATGCCTCCCGCACCGTGAACCTGGGCGACGTGACCGTGGACGGCACGAAGGTGCTCGACTACACCGGCATCTCCTACGAGGTGACGACCGAGATCACCTGGTCCCAACTCACCGGCGCCGGGCTCCAGTTGCGGCGCTCACCCGACGGCGGTCGGCACATCGACGCCGGAATCTACGCCGACTACGCCTTCCTCAACCGACGCAACACGGTGAACGCCGACACGTCCGGCAAGTGGCAGGAGAGCCACACCCCGTTCGCCCCGTCCGCCCGCACGGTGAAGCTGCGCATCCTGGTGGACCGCACGTCGGTGGAGATGTTCGTCGACGACGGCCGCCACGTGCACACCAGCCAGGTGTTCCCGTACCTGCTGGACACGCGGCTCGCGCTCTTCACGATCGGCGGCAGCGCGGTGTTCCGCGACACGGTGATACGCGAGTTCTCGGTGTGAGGCCGGCCAGGGCGCGGGTGCACACCGTACGCGTGAACCCGATCGGCAACACCGGAACGGGCCGCCCGGTCCTGGAAGGATCCGCGCTCCGCCCCGCTGACGCGGCGAAGCCGAACGTCTTCCGGGTCCGGATCGTATGGCTCATGCCGACGAGGCTGCCCTGACCTCCCACCGCATTCCGAGATCAAACCGGGCGAGCATCGCTCTCCCCGGACCTTGCCCCGGCGGAGCCCCTGCGCGTTGGAAGGGGAATCCGCCGCGGGCGAGTACGAGCCCCGTTCGCAAGCCGGCGAGACCCTCCCGCGCGGCGCCTGCCTGGCTCCGTGGGGCCTGATCGAGGCCGCGTTGAGGGCACAGGGACAGGAACAAACCGTGATGCTGTGGTCGATGACCATGCTCATGAACGGTCGTCCGGCCGGACGCCGAACGGTCGGATCCAGACGGCCGGCACCGCGGGCGCGGTGAACTTCTACAACAGGCCGGGGCAGGTAGTGAACGACCGCATCGGGTCCCACCGCTGGGTCACCGCCTCCGGTTGCGCGGCGGGCAGTTGGCTCACCTGCCCGGAAGGGGCACCGGATCCCGGCAAACACTGGAGGAGGGAAGGAAGGCGCAAAACCTTCTTCGGTTTGTTCTCGGTACTGACGGCTGAGTTCGCGGTCGCGCCGTTTGCCGGCGACGCCGATCAGAGCCGGACCGTCGCCTGCTGCGGACCGGTGCCGCACGTCATGCCCCAGGTACTGTTCTGAGCCGCCATCCCCTTGTCGTTCACGGGGTTGGCCAGGTCGAGCAGGGTTCCTGATCGGGTGACCGCGCGGGGATCGGCGTATGAGGGCAGGGCCTCTCGGTGGGTCGGGGATGCGAACCAAACCGTTCACCCGGAGGCCCTGTTGCCGCACTCCTTCGCGCTCGTTCCATGCACCGGAGGGTCATCACTTCGACGTTCCTGCCACGTCGGGCCGCGCGCTGTCGCCACTCTGCCGCTGACGTTCAGCACGCTGCTGGACGAGTTCCTCAACGGCACTGGGCAAGGTCGTCTCGAAGTCGATCAGCTTCGCCCACGTCGGCGTCATCACGATGCGGACCATGCCGTCGTAGAGCGAGCGGACCTCGGCCTCCCACTCGACCCGTTGCTCGGCCGTCATCTCGTAGGAGCCGTTCATCTCGAGGGCTCCTCCGGAATGCCCTCGACCTCGTCGAGTTCGACAGTGCCGCGGACGAGCAGGATCTTGGGCGGGTGCACCTCGGTGTCGATCGTGATGGCGACGGCCGGGTTCTGACGGAGCGAAGCCAGCTTCGGGGCGTTCTTCGACGTGCACATCACAGCCTCCTTGCCGTTCCAGGCGAAGGCGATCGGGATGTTCCGCGGTGTCCCGTCCTTGGCCACGTAGGCCAGGCGGCAGAGGTCACGAGCCAGCAGCTCCTGGCTCAGCGGGCGATTGAGGATCTCGGTGATCTGGTCGTTCGTCATGGCGGGCCTCCCGAGGCTGAGCGACCACGGTGGCCGCTCCTGCACCTGGGACGGAGCCGCCACGCCGTTCTCGACATCCTTGCCGAACTTCCCCCCGCGCCTCATCGGGCACATGTCCGACGAGGCGCGGGGGCAGCATCGGCAGGTGACGGGGAGGCCGAGCTCCCTCGGTACGGGGTTCGCGGGTGTGCGATTGTCGGAGTGCAGGCTCATGCGCACCGGGACAGGGCCCCTGCCGAAGCTGTCAGAGAGGGCCGGGCGACCACCGTGGGCGGGCGTCAGTCGGGCAGTACCAGTCGACCCGTCTCCCCCGGCTGCACGGAAACCACACGATCGCGCAGCCGGACGTCG
>NZ_JAPWHT010000464.1:0-7868 GCF_027270795.1 Streptomyces sp. ActVer | reverse complement strand
CGCGATGGGGGCGGACGGGATCGACTGGGCCGCCGCGCGCGAAGGCTGTGAGGTGTTCGCCGTGGACGCCGAGCGCCGCGTCTTCCGCACGTCGGGGTTCCCTGTCGCTGCCTGAGCGCGGGAGACCCCTCGTACGAACTGAGGGCCCTGATATCCGCAACTGCGGATATCAGGGCCCTTGTTGGTATGTGGTCGCACCGCATGGAGAACAAAATTGTTGACAATCTTGTTCGTCTAGATTTAGGTTCGACAGGCACTCACTCAGGGAGAGCACACATGCCGAAACAAGCCCGTCCGAGAACCGGAGAGCAGGCCAGGCAGCACGCGCTCGCGCAGCTGCGGCAGGCGATTCTGCGTGGCGAGATGGCACCGGCCCAGCGGCTGGTGGAGAACGAACTCGCCGAGCAGTTCGGTGTGACACGGGCCAGTGTGCGGGCGGCACTGATCGAGTTGGAGTCGGAGGGTCTGGTCGAGCGGATCCGCAACCGCGGTTCGCGGGTGCGGGTGGTGACCGTGGAGGAAGCGGTCGCCATCACCGAGTGCCGCATGGTCCTCGAAGGGCTGTGCGCTGCCAAGGCGGCCGTCGCGGTCACGGACGAGCAGCTGACCCGGCTGGTCGACGTGGGCGAGGCGATGTCCAAGGCCGTCGCCGACGGCGAGCCGGTGACCTACTCCGACCTCAACCACGAACTGCACGCCCTCATCAGGCAGTTCTCCGGCCAGCAGACGGCCGTCGAACTGCTGGAGCGGCTCAACGGGCAGCTGGTGCGCCACCGTTTCCAGCTCGCGCTGCGGCCGGGGCGGCCCCAGAAGTCCCTGGGTGAGCATCTGGCCATGATCGAGGCGATCAGGGCCCGGGACCCGCAGGCGGCCGAAGCGGCCGTCCGCGCCCACCTTTCGGGTGTGATCGACGCGTTGCGCGAGTGACACCGCGGGGGGTGGGTCAACTGGCCTGTCCATCAAGGAGATTGCAGCAATGACGCATGGCAACGCGGCAGGTACCTCACCACCGTCGACGACGCCCGCCACCCCACGATCCACGCTCGTCGTCACCGCGCATGCCGGGGACTTCGTGTGGCGGGCGGGTGGGGCCATCGCCCTCGCCGCCTCGCGCGGCGAGAAGGTCACCATCGCGTGCCTGACCTACGGCGAGCGCGGCGAGTCCGCGAAGGCCTGGCGTGAGGGCAGGTCGCTGGAGGAGATCAAGGAGATGCGCCGTGCGGAGGCCGAGGCGGCCGCCGCCACCCTCGGCGCCGAGGTCGTCTTCTTCGACGCCGGCGACTACCCCCTGACCATCACGCCCGAGCTGACGGACCGGCTCGTGGCCGTCTACCGCGAGGCGCAGCCGGACGTCGTCCTCACCCACCCGCTCGACGACCCGTACAACGGCGACCACCCGGCGGCCGCCCGGATGGCGTTGGACGCACGGGTGCTCGCCCAGGCCATCGGCTACCCGGCCGAGGGGGAGATCATCGGCGCCCCGCCGGTGTTCTTCTTCGAGCCGCACCAGCCCGAGATGTGCGGCTTCAAGCCGGAGGTCCTCCTCGACATCTCAGAGGTGTGGGAGACCAAGCGCAAGGCCATGGAGTGCCTGGCCGCGCAGCGGCACCTGTGGGACTACTACACCGACCTCGCCGTCCGCCGCGGTGTACAGCTCAAGCGCAACGCGGGCCCCAACCTCGGGCTGCCGCACACCACTTACGCCGAGGCGTACATGCGCCCCTACCCGCAGGTCACGGGGGAGCTGGCATGAGCGGCCTGATCGTCACCAACCCCCCGAAGGCCGCCGAGAAGGACGTCGAGGCGCTCTCCGCGTACGGCGTGGCAACCGTCCACGAGGCCCTCGGCCGCACCGGCCTCCTCGGCAGCGACCTGCGTCCGATCCAGCAGGGCGTACGGGTGGTGGGCACCGCCGTCACTGTGCTGAGCTGGCCCGGCGACAACCTCATGATCCACGCGGCGGTCGAGCAGTGCGGCGAGGGCGACATCCTCGTCGTCACGACCACCTCGCCCTCCACGGACGGCATGTTCGGCGAACTCTTCGCCACCGCCCTGCAACGCCGGGGCGTCCGCGGTCTGGTGACCGGCGCCGGAGTGCGCGACACCGAGGAGCTGCGCGCGATGGGCTTCCCCGTCTGGGCGGCGGCCGTCTCCGCGCAGGGCACCGTGAAGGCCACCGGCGGATCGGTCAACGTACCCGTGGTGATCGGCGGGCAGAGCGTCCGGCCGGGCGATGTGATCCTCGCCGACGACGACGGCGTGATGGTCGTCCCGCGCGAGCGGTCCGCCGAGGCAGTCGACGCGTCCGCAGCGCGCACCGCGAAGGAGGAGGCGACCCGCGCCGCCTTCGCCGAGGGCCAACTCGGCCTGGACCGGTATGGGTTGCGCGAGACCCTCGTACGCCTGGGAGTGCGCTACCAGTCGTACGAGGAGTACCGACGGGAGCAGCACGAGCGGCAGGAGCGGCGGGATCCGTGGGACGGGGCCCGAACGTGACCGGGCACAGGAATGGAGCCGGGCCGTGACCGGGCACCGGGTCGGAGTGGGCTCGTGACCGGGGCCGAGGCCAGGTCCGGGACCGGGGCCGGCTCCGAGGAGGTGCGTTGCATGCTCATGCGCGGCGGGACCTCCAAGGGCGCCTACTTCCTGGCCGGGGACCTGCCCGCCGAACCCGCCCCGCGCGACGACCTGTTGCTGCGCGTCATGGGCAGCCCCGACCCGCGCCAGATCGACGGCCTGGGTGGGGCGCATCCGCTGACCAGCAAGGTGGCGGTGGTCTCCGCGTCGGCCGATCCCGAGGCGGACGTCGACTACCTGTTCCTCCAAGTCGGCGTCGACACATCGGAAGTGAGTGACCGTCAGAACTGCGGGAACCTCCTCGCCGGCGTCGGCCCGTTCGCCGTCGAACGCGGACTGGTCGCCGCCGGAGAGGGCCGTACGTCGGTGCGGATCCGCATGCTCAACACCGGGGACCTCGCCGTCGCGTCCTTCCCCACGCCGGAGGGGCGCGTCGACTACACCGGTTCCGCCGAGATCTCCGGGGTGCCGGGGTCCGCGGCGCCGGTGGTCATCGAGTTCCCGCAAGGTGGCGGCCCGTTGCTGCCGACCGGCCGGGCACGTGACCTCGTCGCCGACGTACCGGTCACCTGCGTGGACAACGGCATGCCGACCGTGCTGATCGCCGCGTCCTCGCTCGGTGTCACCGGCTATGAGGCGCCCGCCGACCTGGAGGCGGACCAGGCCCTCGCCGAACGGCTCCGGGGGATCCGGCTGGAGGCCGGAAAGCTGATGGGGCTCGGCGATGTGGAAGGCACCACCGTGCCCAAACTCAGCCTGCTGGCAGCGCCGTTGGACGGTGGCGCGGTCATGACCCGCACCTTCATCCCGGTGCGCTGCCACACCTCGATCGGGGTCCTGGGCGCCGCGAGCGTCGCCGCCGGGCTGCGGATCGAGGGCGGCGTCGGCGGGGCGGTCGCACGTCTGCCGGCCCACGGGGACCGGGTGCGCATCGAGCACCCCACCGGATTCCTCGACATAGAAACGACCCTCGCGTACGACACCCCGGGCGCTGAACTTGGAGCTGAACCGGGCGCCGCATCGAGCGTCGCCTCGGGCGCTGAGCCGGGAGCCGCAACGAGTCCTGTTTCAGGCGCTGCCCCGAGCCCCGTCCCCGTGGCCCGGCGTACCGCCGTCGTCCGTACCGCACGCAAGATCTTCGACGGCACGGTCTTCCCCCGGCCGGCCGGAGCCGCACAACACCCCTGAGGAGGCCCCATGGCCCCGCCGCTCGGCGACATCGCCCACCTCGGGCACGTCGAACTGCTCACCCCCGACCTGGACGCCAGCGTCCGGTTCTTCACCGACTACCTCGGCCTGACCGAGAACGGCCGCTCCGGGGACTCCGTATACCTGCGGACCTGGGACGACTACGAGCACCACAGCGTGACCCTGACCGCCCACGCCACGTCCGGGATCCGCCGCACCGCCCTGCGCGCCTCCAGCGAGGAGGCCCTCCAGCGCCGGGTCAAGGAGACCGAGAACGCCGGCCACCCCGGCCGCTGGGTCGAGGACGAGCCGGGCATCGGCCCGCTGTACGTCACCACCGACCCCGACGGCCATGAACTCGCCCTCTACTGGGAGAGCGAGTGGTACCGGGCGCCGGACGAGCTGAAGCCAGGCCTGAAGAACCAGCCGCAGGCCAAGCCCGGTCATGGCGTGGGCGTACGACGCCTGGACCACGTCAACTTCCTCGCCGCCGATGTCGAGCCCAACGGAGACTTCGTCCACGAGGTGCTCGGCGCCCGGCCCACCGAGCAGATCCGGCTCGACAGCGGCAGGATCGCCGCCCAGTGGCTGACCTTCAGCAGCAAGTCGTACGACATCGTCTACACCGAGGACTGGACCGGCTCCAACGGACGCCTGCACCACATCGCGTTCGCCACGGACACCCGTGAGGACATCCTGCGGGCGGCCGATCTCGCCCTGGACACCGGTGTGTTCATCGAGACGGGCCCGCACAAGCACGCCATCCAGCAGACGTTCTTCCTGTACGTCTACGAGCCCGGCGGCAACCGCGTCGAGCTGTGCAACCCGCTCACCCGCCTCGTCCTGGCGCCCGACTGGCCGCTGATCACCTGGACCGAGGAGGAGCGGAAGAAGGGTCAGGCCTGGGGTCTGAAGACCATCGAGTCCTTCCACACCCACGGCACGCCGCCGGTCGGCTGACACCGGCATCCCCCGTTCGCCTCACGGGCGGCACACCCCTGCCGTGTGCCGTCCCGGCGCCCGCCTTGTTTCTGTGATTGTTTACGAAAATGTTGACAATCCTGAAGGGGATTTCTAGCGTCATGCGCATCACGGGGTCAGACGCCGCACGAACCGCTCGGGCCGCCGCACCCCCGCCTCCCCGATCCCCTCCAGGGACACGACTCCTGGACGAGAGGAAACAACGATGTCCTCCTCCTTCGCCCTGTCCGCCCGCGGCGGCAAACTGGCGGCGCTGGTCGTCGGTCTGTGCTGGCTGGCCGTGCTCTTCGACGGCCTCGACATGTTCATCTACGGTTCCGTGCTGCCGCACATGCTGGCGGAGAAGTCCCTCGGCATCACCCCGGACCAGGCCGGTGACCTGGGCAGCTACGCCACCTTCGGCATGCTGGTCGGCGCGCTGACCGCAGGGACGGTCGCCGACCGCATCGGCCGCAAGAAGCTGATGGTCGCCTGCGTCACGCTCTTCTCGCTGGCCTCCGGCCTGTGCGCGATGTCGGGCAGCGTCGCGGTCTTCGGCCTCGGCCGCACCCTCGCCGGAGTCGGCCTCGGCGGACTGCTGCCCACCGCGATCAGCATGGTCTCCGACTACGCCCCGCGCGGCCGTACCGCCCTCACCATCGGCATGCTGATGACCGCCCACCACGCCGGCGGCATCCTCTCCGCCTACGTGGCCCTGTGGATCGTGGAGCCCTTCGGCTGGCGTGCCGCCTTCTGGGTCTGCGTGGTCCCGCTGCTCTTCGTCCCGGTGCTCGCCAGGTTCATGCCCGAGTCGCTGAGCTTCCTGGTCGCCAAGGGCCGTACCGAGGAGGCCCGCGGGCTGGCCGGCCGCTTCGAGGTCGAACTGCCCGCCGCGGCAGGGAAGAAGGCCCCCGCCGACCGCTGGAACGCCATCGTCAACCTGTTCCGCGGCGGCGAGTGGACCCAGACCCTGCTGTACTGGCCGGCCTCCTTCGGCGGACTGCTCCTCGTCTACGGTGTCGCCACCTGGCTGCCCACCCTGATGCGCAGCGAGGGCTACGAGCTGGGTTCCGCGCTCACCTTCGTCGTCCTCTTCAACCTCGGCGGCATCGTGGGCATGCTGGTCGCGGGCCGGGCCGCCGACCGGTTCGGGGCGCCGCGCATCTCGTCGATCTGGTTCGCGCTGACCGCCGTCGGAGTCTTCCTGCTCAGCGTCCACATGCCGCTCGCGGTGACCTTCACGGTGGTGTTCCTCACCGGTGTGTTCCTCAACAGCGCCCAGACCATGATCTACGCGACGGTCTCGATCCGCTCCACCCCCGACAACCGCGCCACCGCAGTCGGCTGGACCTCCGGCATGGGCCGCTTCGGCGCGGTTTTCGGCCCGTGGCTCGGCGGCCAACTGCTCGCCGCCGGCAACGGGGACTGGGGCTTCACCGCCTTCGCGATCGCGGGCCTGTCGTCGATGGTCTTCATCGGCATCGCGGCGCTGCGCGGCTCAAGGCAGACGCCGGCGAGCGGCACACCGCAGCCGCTGATCGCCGCTGGCTGACCCGCCACGGGGACAGGTTCCTGGCCGGATCCGAGGAGAGGACGCAGTCGGATTCGAGGGCGAATCCGGCCAGGAACACATCGGCACTCACCGGGACAGGCCACGCGCCCCGCACGCCCTGAGAACTGTCAACGATCGTGTACCGCATCTCGCCGACGTATCGGTCACACGGATACGTTCACCGTCGGCGAGTGGGCCCCTCGCCGCCCCACCGAGTCCGGCCCCGACAAGTCCCAGCAGCCAGACCGGTACGGCCAGTGGCTCGGCATCCCGTACGTGGCCGACCCGACCGGGAAACCGCGGTGGACCGCCCCCGGGCCGGCCGCGCGATGGGCCGGGGGTACGTGACACCACGCGGTTCGGCGACCGCTGTGTCCAGGCGGCCGCCCCCGCCTCCGGCCCCCTCCGGGACTGGTTCCGCACGGAGTATTGACTCGTGCGGCCGCGCTGTGAACACTGGCCTGACTACGTAGTCATTTCGATCCCCGCGTCATCGCGTGGAAGATTGACTACGTAGTCAACGCCGACGAACGCGAGACGAGTACGAGGAGGGTCATGGCCACCACCGGCACCGAGCCGTCGTCCCCCCGCGGTCCCGGACGCCGTCGGCGCGGCCCCGGGATGATGGAGGTCGCCCGTGCCGCGGGTGTCTCCCAGAAGACCGTGTCCCGTGTCGTCAACGGCGAGCCCCACGTCAGTGCCGACGTCCGCGACCGTGTGCTCGGCGTCATCCGCGAACTGGACTACCGTCCGAACAACGCGGCGCGAGCCCTGCTGATGGGCAGGTACCGGCGGATCGGAGTGGTCTCGCTCGGCAGCGCGCTCTACGGTCCGTCGACCCAGCTCATCGACCTGGAGCGGGCCATGCACCGCGTGGGTTACTCGTTCGCCGTGGCCAGCACCCTGGAGGGCCAGGGCGGCGCCGGAATCGCGGCGGCCGTGGAATCCCTGCTGGAACAGGGCGTCGACGGGATCGTCCTGTCGGAGCCCATCGACGACGGCACGCCCCTGCGACTGAGCGCGGACGTACCGGTGGTGAGCCTGGGCGAGGGCGTGCACCTGGCCGACGCGCCCAGCACCGTGGTCCGTGCCGACGGAGTCGCCGCCGCGCGGATCGCCACACAGCACCTGCTCGGGCTCGGACACCGCACGGTCTGGCACATCCCCGGCCCGCAGGACTGGTGGACCGCCCGCGACCGGCTCCGCGGCTGGCGCGAGGCGCTGGCCGACGCCGGAGCCCCCGAACCGCCACTGCCGGCGGACGGCGACTGGACCCCGGCCTCGGGCTACGCGGCCGGCCGGTCGCTGGCCCAACTCCCCGACCTGACCGCCGTGTTCGCCGCCAACGACGACATGGCCCTCGGCGCGCTGCGCGCCTTCGCCGAGGCCGGACGTGCCGTCCCCGCCGACGTGAGTGTGGTCGGCTTCGACGACATCCCCGCCGCGCCCTACCTCTCCCCGCCGCTGACCACCGTCCGTCAGGACTTCGCCGCCGTCGCGACCCGCGCCGTCGACGTCCTGGTCGCCATGATCGAGGGCCACTCCCACCCGGCCGAACCCGTCGATCTCGCGGTCGAGTTGACCGTACGTG
>NZ_JAPWHT010000463.1:0-7900 GCF_027270795.1 Streptomyces sp. ActVer | reverse complement strand
CGGCCCGCACGCCCGCTCCCGCCGCGGTGCCGACTACCGCACCCGCCGCGGCATCGACCCTCGCACCCGCCGCCGCACTCACCGAGGTCACCGACTTCGGCACCAACCCCAGCAACCTGCAGATGTACCTGTACGTGCCGGACAGTGTCACCACGAACCCCGCGGTCGTGGTGGCCGTCCACTACTGCACGGGATCCGGCCCGGCGATGTACTCCGGAACCGAGTACGCCTCGCTCGCCGACCGTTACGGGTTCATCGTCGTCTACCCGTCCGTCACCCGCGCCAGCAAGTGCTTCGACGTGTCCTCGCCGCAGGCGCTGAGGCGGGGCGGCGGCAGCGACCCCGTCGGCATCAAGTCGATGGTCGACTGGGTGACGCGTGCCTACTCCGCGGACACCAGTCGCATCTTCGCCACCGGCATCTCCTCGGGCGCGATGATGACGAACGTCCTGCTGGGCGACTATCCAGACGTGTTCGCGGCCGGCGCCGCGTTCTCGGGTGTGCCGTTCGGCTGCTTCGCCACCACCGACGGCTCCGAGTGGAACAGCGCGTGCTCCGGCGGCACCGTGATCCACACCCCGCAGGAGTGGGGCAACTTGGTCCGCACCGCCTACCCGGGCTACACCGGCCCACGGCCACGGATGCAGGTGTGGCACGGCACCGAGGACGACGTCCTGCGCTACCCCAACTTCGGGGAGGAGATCAAGCAGTGGACCAATGTGCTGGGTGTGAGTCAGACTCCGGCCGCCACGGACTCGCCCCAGTCCGGCTGGACCCGCACCCGGTACGGCTCCACCGGTGACCGGGCTCCCGTCGAGGCCATCAGCCTCCAGGGCGTCGGCCACAACCTGTACGCGTACGGCATGGCGGCCCGGGTGCTCGCGTTCTTCGGCCTGGACAGCTCGGACCCCGGGCCCCAACCCCAGCCCGGCGCCTGCAAGGTGACCGTCACGACCAACGCGTGGAGTACGGGACTGACCGGCTCCGTGACGATCACCAACACCGGCACCGTCCGCATCGACGGCTGGAAGCTGGCCTTCACCCTGCCCTCCGGGCAGACCATCACCAACGGCTGGGGCGCCACGTACGCCCCGGCGAGCGGGGCGGTGACCGCCACCAACGCCACGTACAACGCCGCGATCGCGCCGAACGCGAGCGTCGGCATCGGTTATCAGGCGAATCACGGCGGCAACAGCGCGGCCCCGACCGCGTTCACCCTCAACGGGACGGCGTGCAGCGTGAGTTGATGGATCGTCAGTAATTGTCTTGATGCTCCGTCACATCCTGGCGGCCGGGGGTGTCTTCGGCCGCCAGGGATCCCGCCCGCTCCGGAGGAGGCAGCATGCCCACGAAGCCGTCCACGCCCAGAAGAGCCCCGTTCGCCCACCTGATCACCCGTCTGCTCACCCCCCTCGTCCTCATCCTCGCCCTCGTCGTGACCTCGTCCGCGCTGGTGGCCCTGGCCAAGGGGATCCGGGGTGGGGAAGGGGGCACAGGCAGCCCGTCGTCGTCCGCCGCCCGGCACTGGGTCAACACCTGGACCGCGATGCCGCAGCTCACCGAACCGGGCAACATGCCGCCCCCGCCGTTCACCGAGGACCGTGCCGTCCTGGCCGACACGACGCTGCGGCAGACCGTGCGTGTCTCGACCGGGGGCGAGCGGTTGCGGCTGCGTTTCTCCAACGCCTTCGGCGACACCGCGCTGCCGCTCACGGCGGTGACCGTGGCGCTCCCGCTCGACGGACGGGCCGGCGTCGCCGCGATCGAGCCCGGCACCCTGCGGCGGGTGACCTTCGGCGGGCGCGGCTCGGCGACTGTGCCCGCCGGGGCCCAAGTCGTCTCGGACGCACTGGACTTCGACCTCCGGCCGGGCTCGAACCTGACCGTGACCGCGTACCTGGCCGAGGGTCAGCCCTCTCTCGCGCTCACCTCGCATCCGGGATCGCGCACCACCTCGTACCTCCAGAAGGCCGACCGCACAAGGGACTTGGACCTGCCGGAGGCGACCCCGGTCAACCACTGGTATCTGCTCAGCGATGTCGAGGTGCTCTCCGGGCGCGGCACGGCGGCGGTCGCCGTGCTGGGTGACTCCCTGACCGACGGCCGGGGTTCCACCACCAACGGGAACAACCGCTGGCCCGACCAGTTCCTGGACCGGCTGCACGCCCGGGCCGCGACCTCGGACGTCGCGGTCCTCAACCAGGCCGCCGGCGGCAACCGCGTCCTCAACGACGGCCTGGGCCCCAACGTCCTCGCCCGCCTCGACCGTGATGTCCTGTCCCGCAGCGGCGTCTCCTGGCTGGTCGTCTTCGAGGGGGTCAACGACCTCGGCACCGCCGCGGCCACCCCGGCCGCCCAGCGGAGCGTCACCGCCGAACTGACCGCCGCGTACGAGCAGATCGTGGTCCGCGCACACGCGCAGGGCATCCGGGTGTACGGGGCCACACTGACGCCGTTCGGCGGCAACACCATGTACGACGACCCCGACGGGCACCGTGAGTCGGCCCGGCAGGCGGTCAACTCCTGGATCCGTACGAGCGGGACGTTCGACGCGGTCATCGACTTCGACCGTGCCGTCCGCGACCCGCGGGACCCGCGCAAGCTGCTCCCCACCCTGCACGACGGGGACTGGCTGCACCTCAACCCGGAGGGCTGTCGGACGCTGGCCGCGGCCGTCCCGGTGCGGCTCTTCCAGGGGGTGCCCGCGAGGCTCGATGTCGGTTGACGGTTCAAGTGGAATGACTTACGGTCCAGCTTGAAGGTTCAAGTCAAGGATGCGGCGAGTCGAAGACGCGTCAGGCCGGCCCGTAGGGAGTGTCGCCCGAACCGGGCCGCCAATACACCCCCATCTCCTCGGAGTTGAGACACATGACCGAACGTGCCGACCAGATCATCGACGCTCTGCGCAGCGGACACGACTACCTCACCACCGTCGTGCACGGCCTCGCCGCCGGGGACCTCGGCCGGCCCTCCGGGGCATCGGAGTGGACCGTCGCCCAGGTGCTCAGCCACCTCGGCAGCGGCGCGGAGATAGGCCTGGCCGTCCTGGAGGGTGCGGTGAGCGGCACCGGGCCCAAGGACATGGACTTCAACAAGTCCGTGTGGGCCCGGTGGGACGCGATGTCCCCGGCCGAGCAGGCAGAGGGGTTCGTCGCCTCCAACGAGGCGCTGGTGCGCGCCTATGAGGACCTCGACGCACAGGCGCGGCAGGACCTGCGGATCGACCTCGGGTTCCTGCCCGCGCCCGTGGACGTGGCCACCGCCGCGAGCATGCGGCTCAGCGAGTTCGCCAACCACTCCTGGGACGTGGAGGTCGCCTTCGACCGGAGCGTGGGTCTGGCGCGGGCGGCGACCGGGCCGCTCCTGGATCAGGTCGGCATGCTCATAGGCTTCGTCGGCAAGGCCGACGCCCTCGGCGGCCGGCACGTCCGCGTCGCCGTCCGCACCACCTCCCCCGAGCGGTCGTTCGGGCTGGACCTGGGCGACGCGGTCGCGCTCACCGACGAACCGGCCGAGCCCGACGCCGTGCTCGGCACACCGGCGGAGTGGTGGCTCCGGCTCGTCACGGGCCGCCACGCGCCCGCGAACACACCCAAGGGCGTGACCCTCACCGGGGACGGCCTGACTCTGGACGACCTGCGCAAGGTGTTTCCCGGCTTCTAGTCGGTACGTACCTGAAGAGGGGTGAGGGGCTGTGGTGTGGCGGTGACCCGCACACCACAGCCCCTCACTGTTTGGCTGCTGCGACTGCTGCGACTGCTGCGGCCACTACGGCTGCTCGGTGCCGTGCCCCTCGGTCGCCGGGACCGGCGGCACCGGCAGCAGGTCGTGCAGCTGCGCGTACCGCTGGGCGCAGGCCGTCTGGGCGATGGCCTCGGAGACGGCGTCGGCCAGGACGCGCGAGGACTCGCTCAGCAGGCGGCGGGCCTTGTCCGTGAGGGTCACCTCGATACCGCGCCGGTCGCCGCACGCCGAGTTCTTGCTGATCAGCCCCGCGTGCTGCAGGCAGGCGACCTGATAGGTCAGCCGCGTCTTCGGGCGCCCCAGCAGCTCCGCGATCCGGGTCATCCGCAGGCTGGAGCCGGGCTGGTCGGCCAGCAGGCACAGCACCAGGAACTCGTCGTGCGAGATCCCCATGGCGTCCTTGACCCGTGAACGCAGCAACTGCTCGATCGCCCCGGCCGCGGCCAGCAGACGCATCCAGGCCCGCAACTCGGCCGGCAGCAGCCCGGCGTCGCCCGTCGGCAGCCCGTCGCAGTCCGTCGGCAGTCCGTCTCCGCCCGTCGGCTCGCGTTCGGGCTGGTCGGCGAGGGAGGAGGAGTCGGCCATAGTCCACAAGTCTACCCGTTGTTCAATTTTGGATAATCGACTAGCGTGGGGTCATCCAAATTTGGATTACTGAGTCGATCGTTCGAAACCGTCAGGAGTGGTCCCATGACCGTCGCCGTAGAAACAGGGCTGTGGCAGCTCGACCCCGCCCGCACCACCGTCGCCATCAAGCACAGGACGATGTGGGGCATGGTCACCGTGAAGGGCACCTTCGGCGGCGTCACCGGCGAGGGCGAGGTCCAGCCCGACGGCACCGCCCGCGGCACGATCACCCTGGACGCCGCGTCTCTCGACACCAAGAACCGCAAGCGCGACGAGCACCTGCGCGGCGGCGACTTCTTCGACGCCGACCGGCACCCCTCCCTCGTCTTCGCCGTCCGCAACGCCACGGTCCGCCAGGACGACACCGTCGAGATATCCGGTCAGCTGACCGCCCGTGGCATCAGCCGCCCGTAGACCGTCACCGCCCGCGTCACCGGCGCGACCGCCTCCGCGGTCACGCTGACCGCGGAATTCACCGTGGACCGGGAGCAGTTCGGCATGGGCTGGAACCAGCTGGGCATGATCCGCGGCCTGACCACCGTCACGGCGACGCTCGCCTTCACGCGTACGCCCGCGTAGGAGGAACGGGGCTTTCGGGGCGGGCCGATCACTTGAACCGTCACGTTAAAGTGGCGGCCATGGAGACCCCGCAGGAGCCTCGCTGGCTGACCGACGGCGAGAAGGAGGCCTGGCACGCGCTGGCCGGCGTGCTGGTCAGGCTGCCGGGCGCGCTCGACGCGCAGCTGCAGCGCGACGCCGGGGTCAGCCACGTCGAGTACCAGGTGATGGCGATGCTCTCCGAGGCCCCGGAGCGCACGATGCGGATGAGCGAGGTAGCCGGCTACACGGGCACCTCGCTGTCCCGCCTCTCCCACCTGGTCAAGCGGCTGGAGAAGAGCGACTGGGTGCGCCGTACGCCCGATCCCGCCGACGGCCGCTACACCCTCGCCATCCTCACGGACGCCGGCTGGGACAAGGTCGTCGCGACGGCCCCCGGGCACGCGGAGGCCGTGAGCCGTTACGTCTTCGAACCGCTGACCCGGGCCCAGCAGCGGCAGTTGCGCGACATCGGCCGCCGCATCTGGCAGACCGTCGCGCCGGACGACCACTGCCTGCCGCCGGGCTGATGTCCACGAACCGATGCCCCGGGGGCCCGCGTCACGCGACGGCGGTTCCCTCCAGCTCGACCATCTGGCCGGGGATCGCCAGCCGTGTCACGCCGAGCATCGTGGTGGTCGGTGCCACCCCGGCGGCGCCCAACCGCGCCGCCAGCACGCCGTAGTGCCGGAAGAGCAGATCGACGTCGGTCGTGTAGACGTTGAGCCGGACGAGGTTCGCGAGAGACATGCCCGCCTCGCCGAGTACGGCCTCCAGGTTGTCGACGCTCAGCGCCAACTGCGCAGCCATGTCACCGTCGTGCTCGGGCTTGCCGTCGCCGCTCATCGCGGTCTGCCCGGGGATGTAGAGGGTCCGGGTGTGCCCGGAGACGACCTCTCCCTGGTTGAAGCCCAGCTCCGCCGACCACGTCACCGGGTTGACCGCCGTTCGTTCCACTGCCACGTCAGCTCCATTCGATTCATGTCGATTCATGGGGAGTACGTACGGCCATCGGCTCGGTAGCCGTCGGCTTCGACGTCGTGTCTGCGACGTCGTGTGGACGAGCCTCGCAACAAATCACGACATCCTCAGTCACGTATTCAGTCAGGCGTTCAGTCGCCCATTCGATAGCGTTCTCGTATGCGCGCCGACCGGCTGGTCTCACTGGTGTTGCTGCTGCGCCGGCGCGGCCGGCTGACCGCGGACACGCTGGCCCGCGAGCTGGAGGTGTCCACCCGCACCGTGCTGCGCGACATCGAGGCACTGTCCGCGGCCGGCGTCCCGGTCTACGCCGAACGCGGCAGGCACGGCGGGTTCGCGCTGTTGCCCGGTTTCCGGACCGAACTCACCGGGCTGAACCACGAGGAGGCCCTCGCCCTGCTGACCGCCGGATCGGGGCGCGGCGAGCAGGCGTTCGGCCTCGGCTCGGCGCTCGCTTCGGCCATGCGGAAGGTGGTCGACGCGCTGCCCGAAGGCCACCGGGCCACCGCGAGCGACGCGGCCCAGCGATTCCTCGTCGAGCCGGAGACCGACCTGCTCTCACGCCGGCTGGTCACCGAGGAGGTGCCCGGGACCACCATGATCGAGGTCCGGCACGCGGTGCTCGCCGGACACAAGCTGCGCATCCACTACGCGGCCACGGGCCAGGCACCGCAGTGGCGCACGGTGGACCCGATCGGCCTGGTCACCGCACGCGACCGGGCCTACCTGCTGGCCACGAGGTCCGGCGCGGACCGCACCTACCGGCTGTCGCGGGTGCTGGCCGCCGAGGAACTCCCCGAACCGGCACAGCGGCCCAACCGGGTCGATCTGGACCGGATCTGGCGGGAACGCTCCGCGCGGTTCCTCTCCGGCGGCGAGCACCTCACCGTGCTGGTACGGGTGAATCCGGCGCGGCGGGAGGAACTGCTGAACACCGCGCCGGCCGTCCGTGCGGAAGAGCCCGACGCGGACGGATAGCTGCGGCTGGAGGTGACCTTCCAGGACTCGCGCCACGCCGAATGGGCACTGTGGCAGCTCAGCACGGACGCGGAGGCCCTGACCCCGCAGTCGTTGCGCACCACCCTGCGCGACCGCGCCGCCGCGATCGCCGCCCGCTACGCGGACTCGTCCTGAGCCTGGCGTCGACCCGCAGGTCCGATACGACATTTCCCACGCGGAGTTTCCCGCGCGGAGCCCTACTGCCCCGGGTCGAGCGAGCGGTCCGTCACGCGCGCCAGGTGCGCGGCGAACACCTCGCGAGTCTCCGGCGTCAGTGTCCGCAGGGCCACCGCGGCCGTGATGATCACGTCGCACAGCTCGGACTGGACGTCGTCCCAGGTGTGGGACACGCCCTTGCGCGGGTTCTGCCCGGTGGCGCCGATCACCGCCTCGGCGACCTCGCCGACCTCCTCCGAGAGCTTCAACATCCGCAGGAGCAGGGCCTCTTGGGGCGGCCGGTCCGGCTGGGCGCTCGCCAGCCGGTCCTGGAGGCGGTCGATGGACTCCCAGAGATCGTCGTCGCTCATGACAATCAGCCTGTCACGAGCCGGACGGCACCAGGGCGGGTGCCGGCGACCGCCCCTGTCTCACGCGATCCCAAGCAGCGGCCCAGCGGCCCCAAGTCGTCCCCAGCGGTCCCAAGTTGTTCTAGCCGCTGTACGACATGCTGTCCTCGTCGAACAACTCCCCCTGCTCGCCCTCCTTCTCGCTCCGCAGCCGCTTGTTGCGGAGCCCCACCACTGCCAGTGTCGCGGCCGCCGTGCCCGCGAGGGCGACCGGCACCATCCAGCCGCGGTCGACCGCGTGGCCGAGGGCGTGGTCCAGGGAGAGCCGGCCGGGACCCGTGACGGCGAGGCCTGCCGCCGCGAGACCCAGTGACGCGGCGTGCTCGTAGCCGCCGCTCTGGTTGAAGAAGCCGTTCGGGGCGTGCACCGCCGACGCGCCCGCCATC
>NZ_JAPWHT010000462.1:0-8056 GCF_027270795.1 Streptomyces sp. ActVer | reverse complement strand
GATCTGCCGCCGCCCCCGCCACCAACGCCACAGCCACCGAAACCGCCGTAGGCAGAGGCACCGCACGGGCCAGAACCGCTGCCCCGACCGCCACCGCACCCACCGTCACCGCATCCGGTTCCGCCGCCAAGTGCCCCGTAGCGACGATCGCGAGCGCCGCCGAGACGACCGTGGCCATCAGCCCGTACATCCGCTCGTCCGGCGACGCATGGCTGCGGAGCTGGAGGACCAGGGTCAGCAGGACCCAGACGCCGAGTGAGCCGAGGATCGCGGCGGGCGCGTTCTCCCGCCCGGCCGCGAGCAGCGCGACGTCCGAGGTGAGCGCCCCCGCGAAGGCGAGCGCGATGCCCTGCCTGGCCGGCCACATCCCGTTCAGCCGGAACCAGCCCGCCGCGGTCACCGCCTGGAGGATCACGAGCGGTACGACCAGTGCGTACTCCCCGACGGCCGCCGCCCCTGCCATCAGCAGCCCCAGGACCGCCGTCAGGGCGGCCGGCTGCAGGCCCGGCTCGATGATCGGCGAACGCCCCTCCGCACGGGCCCGCTGCGCCGCGGTGAGGCCGGAGTTCCCGGTGACGGTGGCCGGCCCGTACTCAGGCGCGGAGCCAGAGCCAGAAGCAGAGGGGGGTGCGGCGGGCGTGGGCGTCTGGCCCCCGTAGCCCCCGTAGCCCCCGTGGCCCTGGGGACCCTGCGAGCCCGGGTAGCCCTGGGGCTGTCCGAACTGGTCCGCCGGGCCCGGCCGGCCCGCCTGGTTCCAACCCGTCTCCGCCGGCATCGGCTGCCCCACTACCCCGTACTGACCGCCTTGAGCGCCCTGGGCGCCCTGAGCGCCCTGAGCGCCGTACTGAGCCGCGTACTGCTGCGCCCCCTGCTGGCCCCCCGGCCCGTGCGGAGCCTGCTGCGGGAGGTACGCCGTGTCCGCGGACGGTGCCGGTGCGGTCGGCGTGATCGAGGGCTGGACCTGGGTCTCCCAGGTCTGGCCCTCCCACTGCTGGGTGTACTGCTGCTGGTCGGGCTCGGCGTCGGCCTCGTACTGCTGCCGGCCCGGCCACCCCGACGGCGGCTGTTGCTGCTGATAGGGGTCGTAGCCCTCGTAGGGCCCGTTCCCGTTCCCCTCGTACGGCTGGTTGCTCATGGTCCCGTCACCCTCCTGCGAACGGCGGGAGCACTTCGACCGTGCCGCCCTCGGCCAGCCGTACCGTCTCATGTCCGCGGGTGCCCACGGGGTCACCGTCGATGAGGAACGAGCATCGCCGCAGGACGCGGACGAGTTCGCCGGGGTGTCGCTCGCGTGCCGCGTCGAGCGCGTCCGCGAGGGTCTCCGCCTCGTACGGCTCCTCGGCGATGCCCGCTGCGGCCTTGGCGGCGGCCCAGTAACGCACCGTGCCCTTTGCCATCTGATTCCTGATTCCTGATCGCTCGGTCGACGGTCGGTCCGTGAATCCGTGAAGTCGACGGTCGGTCGGTGAATGGGTGACAAGCACCGCCAAGGCTAGCCCGCGGGTGCTGCCGCCCCGGCCGCCCAGTGGCCGATGCGGGCCAGCAGCTCGTCGTCCGCCGAGTTCTCCGCGTGGCCCATTCCGGGCTCCAGCCACAGGTCGGCGTGACCGTCGGAGGCGTCGGCCAGCATTCGGGGGTGGTCCACCGGGAAATAGCCGTCCTGCTCACCGTGGACGATCAGCAACGGCGTGGGCGCGATCAGCGGGACCGACTCCACCGGGGAGGAGGGGACGGGGTCCCACTCGCGGTGGTGGATGCGGGTGCGCAGGCCGTAGCGGCCGACGGCGCGGCCCACCGGGCGGGTTACCAGCCAGTGCAGGCGGCGCATAGGGGCCGTGCCCCGGTAGTACCAGCGAGCGGGTGCGCTGACCGAAACCACCGCGTCCGTATGCGCTCCCGTGCGCCCCTCGTGCTCCTCGCCGCCGGCCGAATTGATCGCCGCGTGCCGCAGGACGACGGACCCGCCCATCGAGAATCCGACCGTGGCCACCCGGGTGTGACCGAGTTCTCGTGCCCACTCCACCGCCGCCGCGAGATCGAGCACCTCGCGGTCGCCGACCGTCGAACGCCCGCCGGAGGCGCCGTGGCCCCGGAAGGAGAACGTGACGACCGCCCCGTACTGCGTGAAGGCGGTCGCCGCCCGACGTACGTGCAGCCGCTCCAGGTCGCCCGTGAAACCGTGCGCGACGACGATGGCGAGGTCGCCCG
The DNA here is from genome assembly GCF_027270795.1 of Streptomyces sp. ActVer. NCBI lineage: Bacteria > Bacillati > Actinomycetota > Actinomycetes > Kitasatosporales > Streptomycetaceae > Streptomyces > Streptomyces sp. ActVer. The sequence goes on along the minus strand of NZ_JAPWHT010000462.1, from coordinate 5,848 downwards.
GGACGTCACCGAGGGCGTCGTCCGCGGTGTCGGACGTACCCCTTCCGGGGTCGTACGCGGCATCGATCGTGACCCCGTCGACCGTGCGCAGAAATCTCCGCAGAGGTGGCCGCAGGGTTGTCTCAAGGCGTGGACGAATCAAAGATCGCGTCACATGACCTGCCGGACCTAGGTTCATGTGGGCTATTCTGCTGGGCAGAGGACTCGGGCAGCGAAGCCCCCGGGTCCTTTTGCGCTTTCTGGAGCGTTGTATACGAACGCTGTATACGACTCCCCGGGGAAATATCGCGACAGGAAGTGCGATGTCGGAGCGCAATTGCGGCGCCCAGGGGCGCGGGAGCCGCGAGAAGTACGAAGCAGTGCCGCAAACGTCCTCGCAGGGACCGAGGAGGAACCGACGTTATGGGCAAGCAAACCGTGCAAGACCGTGTGACGACCCAGGCAGGTGGGGTGCGATGAGTTCTCTGCTGCTCCTTACCAATGCTCTCCAGCCGTCGACGGAGGTGCTTCCCGCCCTCGGCCTGCTGCTGCACAACGTGCGCGTGGCTCCGGCGGAGGGCCCCGCTCTCGTCGACACCCCTGGTGCCGACGTCATCCTGATCGACGGGCGGCGCGACCTGCCTCAGGTCCGCAGCCTCTGCCAGCTGCTGCGGTCCACCGGGCCCGGCTGTCCCCTCATCCTCGTCGTCACGGAGGGCGGTCTCGCGGCCGTCACCGCCGACTGGGGCATCGACGACGTCCTGCTCGACACCGCAGGTCCGGCGGAGGTCGAGGCACGGCTGCGGCTGGCCATGGGCCGCCAGCAGATCGTCAACGACGACTCCCCCATGGAGATCCGCAACGGCGACCTGTCGGTCGACGAGGCGACGTACTCCGCCAAGCTCAAGGGCCGGGTCCTCGACCTCACCTTCAAGGAGTTCGAGCTCCTGAAGTACCTGGCGCAGCACCCGGGCCGCGTCTTCACCCGCGCCCAGCTCCTCCAGGAGGTCTGGGGCTACGACTACTTCGGTGGCACGCGGACCGTCGACGTCCACGTACGACGGCTGCGGGCGAAGCTCGGACCCGAGCACGAGTCGCTGATCGGGACCGTCCGCAACGTCGGCTACCGATTCGTCACGCCGGAGAAGGCGGACCGCGCGACGGACGAGGCGAAGGCCAAGGCGGCCCAGCCGAAGCCTGAGGATGCGGACGAGTCGGCACACCTCGACGCCACCGAGACCGCCGAGGTCACGGTGGAGGCACAGGAGCCCGTACGACCTGCACAGAGGTAGGTCCATCCGCGTAGACTCCGCGCGTGGCCAAGGTGACTCGGGATGATGTGGCACGGCTGGCAGGGACGTCGACTGCCGTCGTCAGTTACGTCATCAACAACGGACCCCGGCCGGTTGCCCCGGCCACGCGCGAGCGTGTCCTCGCCGCGATCAAGGAGCTGGGGTATCGGCCCGACCGGGTCGCCCAGGCCATGGCGTCGAGGCGTACGGACCTCATAGGCCTGATCGTGCCGGACGCGCGCCAGCCCTTCTTCGGGGAGATGGCGCACGCGGTCGAACAGGCCGCGTCCGAGCGCGGGAAAATGGTGCTCGTCGGCAATTCCGACTATGTCGGCGAGCGCGAGGTCCACTATCTGCGGGCCTTTCTCGGAATGCGGGTCTCGGGGCTCATCCTCGTCAGCCACGCGCTGAACGATCTGGCCGCCGCCGAGATCGAGGCGTGGGACGCCCGGGTGGTGCTGCTGCACGAGCGGCCCGAGGCCATCGACGACGTCGCCGTCGTCACGGACGACATAGGCGGCGCCCAGCTCGCCACGAGTCATCTCCTTGAGCACGGGTACGAGTACGTCGCCTGTCTGGGCGGTGTCGCGGAGACCCCCACCGTCGGTGACCCCGTCTCCGACCACGTGGAGGGCTGGCGGCGTGCGATGCACGAAGCCGGACGGTCGACGGAGGGTCGCCTCTTCGAGGCGCTCTACAACCGGTACGACGCGTACAAGGTGGGGCTTGAGCTGCTGGCCGGGCCGGATCGGCCGCCGGCGATCTTCTGTTCCACGGACGACCAGGCGGTCGGGTTGTTGCGGGCCGCGCGTGAGCTTCGGATCGATGTGCCGGGGGAGTTGGCCGTCGCCGGGTTCGACGACATCAAGGAAGCGGCGTTGACCGATCCGCCGCTGACCACGATCGCGAGCGATCGGTCCGCGATGGCTCGGGCTGCGGTGGATCTTGTGCTTGATGACGGGCTGCGGGTCGTCGGCGCTCGGCGGGAGCGGTTGAAGTTGTTTCCGTCGCAGTTGGTTGTGCGAAGGTCCTGCGGCTGCGGGTAGCTCCGCTGGTGGGGTTGGTGGTTGGGTGCGGGTAGCTCCGCTGGTGGGTTGGTGGTTGGGTGCGGGTGGGTCGTGGCTGGTCGCGCAGTTCCCCGCGCCCCTAAAAGCCACAAGATTGCGCCGTTCCCCGCGCCCCTAGAAGCAAAGGACGAAAGCGTCGGCCCCCGCCAAGTGGTGGGGGCCGACGTCTGTTCAGCGGTTTCTAGAACAGCAGGTTGTACTGGTTGAAGCCCGTTCCCAGGCTGGTGCGGGCGGCGAAGAGGTCGCTGGACGCCTTGTTCGTGCCCCGGTAGAGCCAGAGGGTGCCGCCGGAGTCGCGGGCCATCACGTCGGCCACGCCGTCACCCGTCACGTCGCCGTTGGAGACGTACGAGGTGAAGTTCCAGCCGGTGCGGGCCTTGATGCGGGCCGACCAGGGGGTCTTCTCCTTGCCGGTGCCGCGGTAGAGCCAGAGGGTGCCGTCCGTGGAGCGGACGAGGAGGTCGGGCTTGCCGTCGCCGGAGAGGTCGCCGTGGCCGAAGATCTTCACGTTCTTCCAGGAGCCGCTGACGACCTTGACCTTGCCGTAGAACTCGCCGTTGCCGCGTCCCGGGTAGAGGTAGACCGAGCCGTCGGCGTCGACCGCGAGCAGGTCCGGACGGGCGTCGCCCGTCATGTCGCCGGGGATCGCATACGACTTGTAGCCGCCCCAGACCGAACTGATCTGCATCCAGGTCCAGTCGCCGACGGCGTGGTCCATGTAGCTGCGGTACAGCTTGCCGTCGGTCTTGTCGCGGACGATCAGGTCCTGGTAGAAGTCCCGGTCCAGGTCGGCCTGGAGGACCCAGGTGGCGGTCTGCCAGCCGTTGCCCTGGTAGGCGCGCTGGGCCAGCGAGGTGCCCTTGCTGTCCTGCTGGAAGAGGCCGCCCGAGGGCGTGCGGGCCAGCAGGTCGGCGCGGCCGTCGTACGTCAGGTCGGTGTCGTCGACGCGCGGCTGGGCCGCCCAGGCGTAGGAGGTGACCTTGGTGAATACCGGGTAGGCACCCTTGCCGGTGCAGCCCGCGACGCCCCAGGAGACGATGCCGACGATCTTGTTGCCGACGACCAGGGGGCCGCCGGAGTCGCCGTTGCAGGGGCTGTCGGTGCCCTCGTCGGCGCCGGTCGCGGGCGTGCCCGCGCAGGTCATCGAGCCTTCGATGAACTCGTCGTCGCCGAGGACCGCCTGCATGGCGCTGTTGCAGGTCGCGTCGGCGACCAGCGGCAGGCTCGCCTTCTTCAGCTTCGTCGAGAGGGTGGCGTCCTCGGCGCCGGAGGTCAGGCCCCAGCCGTAGACGGTGGCCGCGGTGCCGGCCTTGTAGAGCGCGCTGTCGTCGGACGCGGCCAGCCGCAGCCACTGCTGCTCCAGCGGGCGGTCCAGGGTGAGCACCGCGATGTCGTTCTGGGCGGTGGCGTCGTTGTAGCGGGGGTGGGTCCACTGGCGGTAGACGCCCGCGGGGGTGCCGGTGGCGTAGTCGTCGAGGTCGGTGGTGCCGGCCAGCACGGCGCCGTTGCCCACCCAGTCGAGGCCCGCGACGCAGTGGGCGGCCGTGAGGACCTTGTTCGGGGCGACGAGGGTGCCGCCGCAGAAGTAGCCGTTGCCGGTGGCCGGGTCGGAGTAGCCGAGCTGGACCATCCACGGGGCACTGGCGATGGTGGTCTCACCACCGCCGATGATGAACGGGGACTTGCTGGGCGAGGCGTCCGCGGGCGTCTCGCCGGTCGCCTTCGCCGCCGCGACGATCCGGTCGCGCAGCTCCTTGGCGGAGGCGGCCGGCTTCGCGGGCTGCGAGAGGTTCGCGTCGGGCAGACCTCCGGTGGGGTCGTCCGCCGCTGTCGCGGGCTGGGCCGCGAGGACGCCGGCGCAACTCAGCGCCAGCGCGAGAGCGGCCGCGGGGAACGCCGTGACGGGGCGTCTCCAACGGTCGCGCAGGGCACGTATCACTCAGGGCTCCTGAGGTGGTGGTGTGTCGTGAACCCACCAAGATTGCGCCCCTCGTTTCCCGTTGCACACGTCCTTCACAGGGGTCCGACAAGTATTCGTCCGACGCTTCCCGCACATCACCGTGCCGCAACCCCCTGTTTCACCGATTTCAGCGGGCTCCGGCGCCTTTATATCGGGCATACGCGGTTCTGTCGGGCTTCTCAGGGAGCACTCAGGGAGCTCTCATGGTCGGGCGTCAGAGTCTGAGTCATGACCGAGAGCTTCCGCCGCAGCGGCGAGTACCCCCAGGGCGACCAGCACCAGTCCGCGTACACGCAGGGCGACGCGCAGCAGTCCGCGTACCCCCAGCAGCCGTACGCCTCCGCGCACTCCGCGAGCTCCTCCTCCGACTACTCCACCCCCTCCGCCTCCTCCGTGAACCCGGAGTGGCCGCCCCCGCCGGCGTACGAGCCGACGCAGCAGGGCGCCGCTCCCACGGCCCTCCTCACCGAGCCCGTCTCCCCGGCCCCCGCCGCTCCGCGTAGGCGCGCCAAGGGTCCGCTGGCGCTGCTGGCCGCCGTGGCGATAGCCGCCGCGGCCGTGGGCGGCGGTACCGCGTACGCCTTCCAGGAGCTGACCGGCAACGACACGGTGGCGAGCAGCAGCACCAGCACCAGCGTCGTGCCCACCAGCCAGAAGGGCACCGTCGCCGGGGTCGCCAAGGCGGTCAGCCCGAGCATCGTCGAGATCAGCGCCACCTCGAACGCCGGACAGTCCACCGGTTCCGGCGTGATCATCACCAGCGGCGGCGAGATCATCACCAACAACCACGTGGTCTCGGGCGCCTCCGAGATCAAGGTGCAGCTGAGCAACGGCAAGTCGTACACCGCGAAGCTCGTCGGCACCGACAGCAAGAAGGACCTCGCGCTCATCAAGCTGGAGAACGCGCCGTCCGGTCTGACGGTCGCGACGCTCGGCGACTCCGCGGGTGTCAAGGTCGGCGACCAGGTCGTGGCGATCGGCTCCCCCGAGGGCCTGACCGGCACGGTCACCAGCGGCATCGTCTCCGCGCTCAACCGTGACGTCACCGTCTCCACGGACGAGAGCCAGGGCCAGCAGCAGCAACAGCAGGGCGGCGGCGGCAGCGGTCAGTGGCCGTTCGAGTTCGGCGGCCAGGAGTTCAACGGCGACACCGGCTCGTCCACGACCACGTACAAGGCCCTCCAGACCGACGCGTCCCTCAACCCGGGCAACTCCGGCGGCGCGCTGATCGACATGAACGGCAACATCATCGGCATCAACTCCGCGATGTACTCCGCCGCGGACGCCACCTCGTCGAGCGCCGGCAGCGTGGGCCTCGGCTTCGCCATCCCGATCAACACCGTCAAGGCCGACCTGGACACCCTGCGGGCCGGCGGCTCCGACAGCTGACCCTCCGCCCACCCCCTTCGCACCGAGCCACCCGGAGTTCGTCATGAAGATCAGGAACGTCTCCCACACCGTCACGGGCGCCGACCCGGCCGGCTTCGCCCTGGCCCTCGAAGTGGCGTACGAGCTCCACGCGCCGGCGCCCCGCGCGCCCGAGGTGGCCC
>NZ_JAPWHT010000461.1:0-8164 GCF_027270795.1 Streptomyces sp. ActVer | reverse complement strand
CCCTCGCCCTCGTACTGGACCCGTCCGCCGACCCGGCCGGGACCGCCCAGGCCGTCGCCCGGCGCCTCGCCGCGGACGAAACACTGAGGGCCCGCCTGGTACGCGGCCTCGACCTGGCACTCCTGCCGGCCGACGCGACGCCACCGGGCGAGCCCCTGTACGTACGCCAGTAGTGGACGTACGCCACAGACTGCTGGGCGTACGCCGAAAAGGTTGGTGACGGGCGGGTCAGCCGAAGACCGGGCCCGTGTACTTCTCGCCCGGGCCCTGGCCCGGCTCGTCCGGGACGAGCGACGCCTCGCGGAACGCCAGCTGCAGCGACTTCAGGCCGTCGCGCAGCGGGGCCGCGTGGAAGGAGCTGATCTCGGTCGCGCTCGCGTCGAGCAGCCCGGCCAGCGCGTGCACCAGCTTGCGTGCCTCGTCGAGGTCCTTGTACTTGTCGCCCTCCTCGGTCAGACCGAGCTTCACGGCGGCGGCGCTCATCAGGTTGACGGCGACCGTCACGAGGACCTCGACCGCGGGGACCTCCGCGATGTCGCGGGTCATGGCGTCGAAGTCGGGGGTCTCAGGAGGGGTCTCACTCATGCCCACACGATAGGCCCCGGCCCGTCGGCCTCCGTCCGCGGGAGCCCCGGCCCCGTTCGTGGGAGTCCCGGCCGCCGTCCGCGAGAGCCCTCGCCCCCGTGCGCGAGAGCCGTTCGGGGAACGGCCGGAGAACAGTGCATGCAGGCCGATTCGCACCACCCGGGGGGAGCTGCTAACCTTGTGTAACGACCGGCCGGTCACTCCTGTGCCCGGCCCGCAAGTGGAGGCTCCGATCTCCCACCCGACTGTCCTCCGGGACGGCGGGTCACCCGGTCAGGCGGCCACCATCGTTCCGTACGGACGATGGAGTCGCTGGATATGCGCCCCGCGGGTCACCGCGGCGGTGCTCCGGTCATTCTTGGAGCCACCGCCTGTGTCCTGTCCGGGGCATTTTTCATGTGCCGCGGCGGTTGGTCCAGTCAAAGAGACGTATGCGAGCTGTTTGCCAGACAGTCCGTGTGGTGCTATCCGAGGAGGATCCATCAGCACCGAGCCCCGCATCAACGACCGGATTCGCGTTCCCGAAGTGCGACTTGTCGGTCCCAGCGGCGAGCAGGTCGGGATTGTTCCGCTTGCCAAGGCCCTGGAGCTTGCGCAGGAGTACGACCTCGACCTGGTCGAGGTGGCTGCGAGCGCGCGTCCCCCGGTCTGCAAGCTCATGGACTACGGGAAGTTCAAGTACGAGTCGGCCATGAAGGCCCGTGAGGCGCGCAAGAACCAGGCGCACACGGTCATCAAGGAAATGAAGCTCCGGCCGAAGATCGACCCGCACGACTACGACACCAAAAAGGGTCACGTCGTCCGGTTCCTCAAGCAGGGCGACAAGGTCAAGATCACGATCATGTTCCGTGGTCGCGAGCAGTCCCGGCCGGAACTCGGCTACCGACTGCTGCAGCGTCTCGCTTCGGACGTCGAGGACCTCGGGTTCGTCGAGTCCAACCCGAAGCAGGACGGCCGAAACATGATCATGGTTCTCGGCCCGCACAAGAAGAAGACCGAGGCGATGGCCGAGGCCCGTGAGGCCCAGGCGGCACGCAAGGCGGAGGCGAAGGCCAACCCGGGCAAGTCGCAGAACCACACGGGTGACGACATCTCCGAAGGAGAGGTCGCCGACGCCGACACGGAGACCGCCGAGGCTCCGGCCGAGGCTTCCGCCGAGGCCTGATCCCGGGGCGAGAGTCCAAGGGGGTTCCCGGACGCGAGTCCGGGGACGTCAACCGATACACATGACGTTCCGTTGTGCCCGGTTTCACGACCGGGCACAGGAGCGCCACTGACGAGGAGAGAACGGCGCTATGCCGAAGAACAAGTCGCACAGCGGTGCCAGCAAGCGCTTCAAGATCACCGGCTCCGGCAAGGTGCTCCGCGAGCGTGCCGGCAAGCGCCACCTGCTCGAGCACAAGTCGTCGCGCGTGACGCGCCGCCTGACCGGCAACGCCGAGATGGCCCCGGGCGACGCCAAGAAGATCAAGAAGCTTCTCGGCAAGTGACGTCCGGGCGCTTCGGCGCCGTACGTCAGGACCGGGACCCCATCGAATTCGGGCCGTGTGACGACCACCACGGCCCCGCTACAAGGAGTTAACAAGTGGCACGCGTCAAGCGGGCAGTCAACGCCCACAAGAAGCGCCGGGCGATCCTCGAGGCGGCCTCCGGCTACCGCGGTCAGCGTTCGCGCCTGTACCGCAAGGCCAAGGAGCAGGTCACCCACTCGCTGGTCTACAACTACAACGACCGCAAGAAGCGCAAGGGTGACTTCCGTCAGCTGTGGATCCAGCGCATCAACGCTGCGGCCCGCCAGAACGGCATGACGTACAACCGCCTCATCCAGGGTCTGAAGGCCGCCAACATCGAGGTGGACCGCAAGATCCTCGCCGAGCTGGCCGTCAACGACGCCAACGCGTTCGCCGCGCTCGTCGAGGTCGCGCAGAAGGCGCTGCCGTCGGACGTCAACGCGCCGAAGGCTGCGTGACGCTCGCGCTGGCCTTGGCCGGAACTGCTGTGGACCCGCTCGCCTTTCGGCTTGCGGGTCCACTTGTGTTTTCCTCCGCTGCGCGTGGGGCCGACCGGTTCGGCACCGCCGGGATCCGCCGTCGTGGCTGAGCGCCGGCGCGGCGGAAACGAGGGGCCGGCCCGCCCCGGCCCCGTGGACCCGGCGGAACGACTTGCCCGGACCCGTCCAGACCCGTGAAGCAGGGCAGTGACGTGCCCCATCCGTGAACCAAAGGTGAATCCATGCCTGTCGGCCCCGAGCTGATCTCCCCCCGTTCCGCGCGCGTCTCCGCCGCCCGGCGGCTTGCCAGGCGGAACTTCCGGGGGAAGGAGCGGCTGTTCCTCGCGGAGGGGCCGCAGGCCGTGCGGGAGGCCGCCGGGCATCGGGGGGACGGCGGCGAGACGCTGGTCGAGCTCTTCGTGACGCCGGAAGCCGCCGAGCGGTACGCCGACATCGTGGGGGAGGCCCGGGACGCCGGGGCCCGGGTGCACCTCGCCGCCGAAGACGTGATCGCGGACATCTCGACGACCGTCACCCCCCAGGGGCTCGTCGGGATCTGCCGGTTCCTGGACACGCCGTTCGAGGAGATCATCAAGGCCGGGCCCAGGCTGGTCGCCGTACTGGCGAACGTCCGGGACCCCGGGAACGCGGGCACCGTCCTGCGCTGCGCCGACGCCGCGGGCGCCGACGCCGTCGTCCTCACCGACGCGTCCGTCGACCTCTACAACCCCAAGTCCGTACGGGCGTCGGTCGGTTCGCTGTTCCATCTGCCCGTCGCGGTCGGCGTACCCGTGGAGCACGCGGTGCGGGGGCTGAAGGACGCCGGGGTGCGGATTCTCGCCGCCGACGGAGCGGGCGAGGACGACCTCGACGACGAGCTCGACAAGGGCACCATGAGCGGGCCCACCGCCTGGGTCTTCGGGAACGAGGCGTGGGGGCTCCCGGAGGAGACGCGTGCGCTGGCGGACGCCGTTGTGCGCGTACCCATTCACGGCAAGGCCGAGAGCTTGAACCTCGCGACGGCGGCCGCCGTATGTCTCTACGCGTCGGCTCGTGCGCAGCGTGCCCACCGTGCTGGTTCCTGAGGGGGTCCGTTCCGTCACTCCCAGCTAGTAGGGTGTCGGGCTCGGGGGCCCTGCGCCAGACGAGAGGTGGGGTACGGGGATGAGTGTCGGCACGAGCGGTGCGAAGAGCGCACTGCGGGCACATGACGTGCGGAGCGCGCCCGCGTCCCGGCAAGGCGATCTCGCCGAACTCGGCCTCGACCCGGACGAACTGCCCGACGGACTCGTGATCGCCGACGAGCGCGGCCGCGTGATCTGCTTCAACGCCGCCGCAGAACGCATCACCGCCACTCCCGCCGCCGACGCCCTCGGCCGGCATCTCGACTGGGCCCTGCCGTTAGAGGACCTCGAAGGCCGCCGCTGGTGGCAGCTGACCGATCCGTACGGCGGGCTGGCGATCCGGGTCGGACAGCCCGAGCGCAATCTGCTGCTCCCCGGGGGCCGGGAGGTCCTGGTCTCGGCACGGTACGTGCGGGTGCGGCCCACCGGCCCGATCCGCCGCGTAGTCGTCTCCCTCCGCGACACCGAGGCCCGCCGCCGCACCGAGCGCAGTCACGCCGAGCTCATCGCCACGGTCGCCCACGAGCTGCGCTCGCCGCTCACCTCCGTGAAGGGCTTCACGGCGACGCTGCTCGCCAAGTGGGAGCGGTTCACGGACGACCAGAAGAAGCTGATGCTGGAGACGGTGGACGCGGACGCCAACCGGGTCACCCGCCTCATCGCCGAGCTCCTCGACATCTCGCGCATCGACTCCGGCCGCCTCGAACTGCGCCGCCAGCCCGTCGACATAGGTGCCGCCGTCGGCCGGCACATCCAGGCGTACGTCGCCTCCGGCCAGTCGGCCGACCGCTTCCTGCTCCGCATCGGCCAGCCCCTGCCCGATCTGTGGGCCGACCCCGACAAGGTCGACCAGGTGCTCAGCAACCTGCTGGAAAATGCGGTGCGCCACGGCGAGGGAACCGTCACCATCGACGTGGAGCCCGCGCCGTCCCTCCGCGAAGGAGAGGACGCCTGCACGTCGGTCACGGTGAGCGACGAAGGCCCCGGCATCCCGGAGGAGTCCATGAACCGCGTCTTCACCCGCTTCTGGCGGGGCAGCAAGCGCGGCGGCACCGGCCTCGGCCTCTACATCGTCAAGGGCATCGTCGAGGCCCACGGCGGCACCATCACCGTCGGCCGCGCCCCCGAGGGCGGCGCACAGTTCCGATTTACGTTGCCCGTGGGCACCCCGGCGTACTTGCAGTAACGCCGAAGAGGCCCCACGGGCGCATTCGCATACCTGAGAGCTCCTCTCGGACCGGGCGTCCGAGAGGGGCTCTCACCCCCGTTAGACTCGGCCTTTGGCACCTTTGCGTCCCCTTTTCAGGGACAGGGCGTCCCGCGAGTCGCGACGGGGACCGTTGGCCAACCAATCGGAAGCACGGGAAGAGATGTCGGCACCGAACAAGTCGTACGACCCTGTTGAGGTCGAGGCACTGAAACCGGAAGAGATCGAGCGCATGCGGGACGAGGCGCTCGCCGCCTTCGCCGCCGCCGGTGACCTCGACGCGCTCCAGGAGGCCAAGGTCGCCCACACCGGCGGCGCCTCGCCGCTGGCTCTCGCCAACCGCGAGATCGGCGCCCTTCCCCCGCACGCCAAGGCCGCCGCCGGCAAGCTGGTCGGCCAGGCCCGTGGCGCGGTGAACAAGGCGCTCGCCGGCCGCCAGGCCGAGCTGGAGGCCGAGCGCGACGCACGCGTGCTCGTCGAGGAGGCTGTGGACGTCACGCTTCCCTACGACCGCGTACCCTCCGGCGCCCGGCACCCGCTGACCACCATGATGGAGCGGGTCGCGGACGTCTTCGTGTCCATGGGATACGAGATCGCCGAGGGCCCCGAGGTCGAGGCGGAGTGGTTCAACTTCGACGCCCTGAACTTCGGCCCGGACCACCCCGCCCGGCAGATGCAGGACACCTTCTTCGTACAGGGCCCCAAGGGCGCCGACAGCGACGGCGAGTCCGGTGTCGTGCTCCGTACGCACACCTCGCCCGTGCAGGCCCGCGCGCTCCTCGACCGGGAGCCGCCCGTCTACGTCGTGTGCCCCGGCCGCGTCTACCGCACGGACGAGCTGGACGCCACGCACACCCCGGTCTTCCACCAGATCGAGCTGCTCGCCGTAGACGAGGGCCTGACCATGGCCGACCTCAAGGGCACCCTGGACCACATGGTCCAGTCGCTCTTCGGCGCGGACATGAAGACCCGGCTGCGCCCGAACTACTTCCCCTTCACCGAGCCGTCCGCCGAGATGGACATGCTCTGCTACGTCTGCAAGGGCGAGTCCGTCGGCAACCCGGACCGCCCGTGCCGCACCTGTTCCAGCGAGGGCTGGATCGAGCTCGGCGGCTGCGGCATGGTCAACCCGCGCGTCCTCGTCGCCTGTGGTGTGGACCCGGACAAGTACAGCGGATTCGCCTTCGGGTTCGGCATCGAGCGGATGCTGATGTTCCGCCACAACGTCGAAGACATGCGAGACATGGTCGAGGGTGACGTCCGGTTCACCCGGCCGTTCGGGATGGAGATCTGATGCGGGTCCCGCTTTCCTGGCTGCGGGAGTACGTCGACCTCCCCGCCACCGAGACCGGCCGCGATGTGCAGGCCAAGCTCGTTTCCGCCGGCCTGGAGGTCGAGAGGGTCGAGCAGCTCGGCGCCGACCTCAAGGGGCCGCTCGTCGTCGGCCAGGTGCTGACCATCGAGGAGCTGGAGGGCTTCAAGAAGCCCATCCGCTTCTGCACGGTCGACGTCGGCACGGCCAACGGCACCGGTGAGCCGCAGGAGATCGTCTGCGGCGCCCGCAACTTCGCCGTCGGCGACAAGGTCGTCGTGGTCCTGCCCGGCGCCGTGCTGCCCGGCAACTTCGCGATCGCCGCGCGCAAGACGTACGGCAAGACCTCGCACGGCATGATCTGCTCCGGCGACGAGCTGGGCATGGGCGACGACGGCTGGGGGTCCCCCCGGACGGAGTCTGGGGGAGGCGGCATCATCGTCCTGCCCCCGGAGCACGAGGTCGGCACCGACGCCGTCGAGCTGCTCGAACTCGTCGACGAGGTCCTCGACATCGCCGTCACGCCCGACCGCGGCTACGCGCTGTCGATGCGCGGCGTCGCCCGCGAGGCCGCGACCGCGTACGGCCTGCCCCTGCGCGACCCGGCGCTGCTCGACGTACCGGGTCCGAACGCGTTCGGCTACCCCGTGCAGGTCTCCGACCCGCAGGGCTGCGACCGCTTCACCGCGCGTACCGTCACCGGTCTGTCGCCCGAGGCGCGCTCCCCGATCTGGCTGCGGCGCCGCCTCCAGAAGGCGGGCATGCGCCCGATCTCGCTGGCCGTCGACATCACCAACTACGTGATGCTGGAGCTCGGTCAGCCCCTGCACGCGTACGACCGCTCCCGCGTCCAGGGCACGATCGGTGTGCGCCGGGCCGAGCCGGGCGAGAAGCTCACCACCCTCGACGGCACCAAGCGCACGCTGGACGCCGAGGACCTGGTGATCACCGACGACCGCGGGCCGATCGGCCTGGCCGGTGTCATGGGCGGTGCCAACACCGAGATCGACGACACCGAGGGCACCACCACCGAGGTCGTCGTCGAGGCCGCGCACTTCGACCCGATCTCCATCGCCCGCACGGCCCGCCGTCACAAGCTGGCCTCCGAGGCGTCCAAGCGCTTCGAGCGGGGCGTCGACCCGGAGGCCACGTCCGCCGCCGCCCAGCGCACGGTCGACCTGCTGGTCCTCCTCGCGGGCGGCACCGCCGACGGGGGCGTCACCGAGGTCATCGCGCCCTCGGCGCCGCGCACCATCAGCATCCCGGCCAACCACCCGGACAAGGTCGCGGGCGTCGACTACGGCCGCGAGACCGTCGTACGCCGTCTCCAGCAGGTGGGCTGCGACGTCTACGGGCAGGACGAGCTGATCGTCACCGTCCCGTCCTGGCGGCCCGACCTGACGGACCCGAACGACCTGGCCGAAGAGGTCATCCGTCTCGAGGGCTACGAGAACCTGTCCTCGACCCTGCCGAAGCCCCCGGCGGGCCTCGGCCTCACCGACCGGCAGCGGCTGCACCGCCGGGTCGGCCGCGCGCTGGCCGGCGCGGGCTATGTCGAGGCGCTGAACTACCCGTTCATCGGCGAGCACGTCTTCGACCAGCTCGGTCTGGCCGCCGACGACACGCAGCGCCGGGTCGTCAAGCTGGTCAACCCGCTCTCCGACGAGGAGCCCGCGCTCCGTACGACGCTGCTGCCGGGCCTCCTCCAGGCCCTGCGCCGCAACGACGGGCGCGGCTCGCACGACCTGGCGCTCTTCGAGACGGGCCTGGTATTCCACCCGCAGGACGAGCTGCGCGTGGCGGTGCGGCTGCCCGTCGACCGCCGTCCCACGGACGAGGAGATCGCGTCCCTCACCGACGCGCTGCCCGTCCAGCCCCGGCACGCCGCCGTCGTCCTCGCGTGCGCCCGCGAGCAGGCCGGCTGGTGGGGCAAGGCCCGCCCGGCC
>NZ_JAPWHT010000460.1:0-8195 GCF_027270795.1 Streptomyces sp. ActVer | reverse complement strand
GCTGCCCCTTGGCACCACATAGCCCGCGAGCCGCCTGTTGCCGGAGTGGTCCGCCCAAACCGTCACCGCCGCCCGGCTGACCGCCGGGTGCCCGGCGAGGACCGCCTCGATCTCGGTCGGCTCGACACGGATACCGTTCACCTTGACCTGGGTGTCGGCTCGCCCCACGTACTTCAGGTGACCGTCGCTGTCCCACTGGGCCAGGTCACCGGTGCGGTACATCCGCGCGCCGACAGGCCCGAACGGACACGCCACAAACCGCTCCGCAGTCGCCCCGCCACTCCGGTGGTAGCCACGGGCGACGAGGCCCGCGACATACAGTTCACCGACCACACCGGGCGCGACCAGGGTCAGTTCCGGCCCCAGAACGTAGGCGCGCATGTTCGCCAGCGGCCTTCCGACAGGTGTCGCACCGGTCCCAGCCGAATTCAGCGGGAGCGTCATCGTCGACGCGTAGAAACTCTCGGTCTGCCCATACGCGTTGACGACACGGACCCCGGGCAAGGTGTCGCGAACCCTGTCGACCAGATCCGCCGAGAGCGCCTCGCCAGCGAACACGACGGTTTCCACATCAAGTTCAAGGCCGCCCGGGCCGTCGGTGCCGATCTCGTCGAGCAGTGCGGAGAACACCGCGGGCACGGCACTTATGGTGGCGCCCGACCAACTGCCACGCTCCCCGAGTTCGAGAACGTCACGGACGATCTCGACACTCGCCCCGGAAGTCAGCGCGGTGAATATCTCGAACACCGACACATCGAAGTTCACCGACGTCGCCGCGAGCATCCGGGAACCGGACTCGACAGACGCGATCCGGCCCAGATCCCGCACGCCGTTCACCACACTGGCGTGGGTGATGGCGACGCCCTTGGGGACTCCTGTCGACCCCGACGTGTACATCACGTAGGCCAGGTTGTCCGGTCGGACACCTGTGCCCGAGACTTGGACCGGAGGGCCTTCGAGGTCCAGGTCGTCGAGGTGGAGTACCGGCACTTGGGACTCCGGCAAAGCCGCCGCCGTCTCCCCATCGGTCAGCACCAGCGCCGGATCGGCCGTGGTGAGCAGTAGGTCCGCACGCGTGGCCGGATGGTTGGGGTCGACCGGCAGGTATGCGCCGCCTGCCTTGAGTACGGCAAGGAGTGCGACCGCCAGGTCCGCCGATCGCGGCAGGGCCACGGCCACCAGCACGTCCGGCCCGGCCCCCCGCTCACGCAACATCACGGCCAGCCGGTTGGCGCGGGCCTCCAGTTCCCCATACGAAAGGGTGGTCTGCCCGGATACCACCGCCACCGCGTCCGGTGTCCGCGCCGCCTGGGCGGCGACCAGCTCCGGCACCGTCGTCCCCGGCACCCGCACCGTCGTCTCGTTGAGCTGTGTCAACCAGTCCCGTTCGCCGCTGGTGAGCACGTCCACCGCCCCGAGCCGCGTCCCAGGATGGGCGACCACCTGCCGCAGTACCCGCACAAAGCGGTCGACGAGACCTTCGGCCGTGGTGTGGTCGAAGAGGTCCGTCGCGTACTCAAGCTGCCCGTACGCACCCCCGGAAGGGTCAGGGGCCATGTTGAAGAAGAGGTCGAACTTCGCGGTGCCGGTGTTCGCCGGGACGGGGGTGACCCGCAGGCCAGGCAGGCCAAGGCCTGCCTGGTCGATGTTCTGCCAGGCGAGCATCACCTGGAACAGCGCGTGGTGCGCTGTCGAACGCTCCGGGTTGAGCAGCTCCACCAGGCGCTCGAACGGAACGTCCTGGTGGTCGTACGCGGACAGCGCCTTGTTCCGGACCCGATCCAGCAGGTCCGCGAACGTGGGGTGGCCCGACAGGTCGGCGCGCAGCACCCAGGTGTTGACGAAGAAGCCGATCAGGCCGTCGAGCGCGGCGTCGGTACGGCCGGCTATGGGGGAACCGATGGGGATGTCGCCCCCCGCGCCCAGCTGGTGCAGCAACACGGCGAGCGCCGCCTGCATCACCATGGGTGTCGTCGCCTCACGCTCGCGGGCCAGCGTCTCGACGGCATCCAGGAGCTCCGCTTCGAGGGTGAAGTCGAGCTGGTCGCCGCGGTGGCTCGCCACCGCCGGTCGCGGCCGGTCGGTCGGCAGGCGCAGCGGCTGCGGGACGTCGTCCAACTCCGCCTTCCAGTACGCGCACTGACGTGCCAGGGTGCTGTGCGGGTCGTCGGCGTCACCGAGCAGGTCGTGCTGCCACAGCGTGTAGTCGGTGTACTGCACCGGCAGCGGCGGCAGTTGGGGTACGCGGCCCGCGAGTCGAGCGGCGTAGGCGGCGGCGAACTCGCGCAGTAGCGGCGCCATCGACTGGCCGTCACCGGCGATGTGATGCAGCACCAGGCACAGGAGGTGATCCGTGGCGTCGCGGCGCAGCAGACGGGCCCGCAGCGGTATGTCCGCGGCGAGGTCGAAGGGCTGTCGGGCCGCCTCGTCCACGGCGGCCGCGACCTCCGCCGCGCCGACCGTCACGACCGGCACGTCCGGACGGGACTCCACGACGGGAAGCACCACCTGGTGCGGATTGCCTTCGCCGTCCTCCGCGATCACCGTGCGCAGGCTCTCGTGGCGCGCCACCACGTCTCCCAGCGCCGCCGTCAGCGCGGCCACGTCCAGGTCGCCGGTCAGGCGCAGCGTCAGCGGGATGTTGTACGTCGCCGAAGGGCCCTCGAACCGGTCGATGAACCACAGCCGGCGCTGCGCGTACGACAGCGGCACCTGACTGGGGCGGTTCGACCGGCGTCGCAGCGGCGTCCGGACGTCGAGGTCCGTCGCGAGCTCCCGCGCCAGTTCGGCGACCGTGGGGGCGTCGAACACCGCGCGGATCGGCAGTTCCACGCCGAGTTCTGTACGGATGCGCCCGGTGAGGCGCGTGGCGAGCAGCGAGTGCCCGCCCAGCGTGAAGAAGTTGTCGTCGACGCCGACCCGGTCCACGCCCAGGACCTGTGCGAAGAGGTCCGCCAGGGCCCTTTCACGGGAGGTGCGCGGCGCGCGGTAGGCCTCGCCGTCGAGCCGTGGTTCGGGAAGGGCTCTGTGGTCCAGCTTGCCGTTGGGCGCGAGCGGCAGGTGATCGAGAACGACGAACGCCGACGGCACCATGAACTCCGGCAGCCGTGCCGCCGCGAACGCGCGCAGAGCCGTGACGTCGACTGTGCCCGCCAGGACCACGTACGCGAGCAGACGGGCGCCGGCGGT
The DNA here is from genome assembly GCF_027270795.1 of Streptomyces sp. ActVer. NCBI lineage: Bacteria > Bacillati > Actinomycetota > Actinomycetes > Kitasatosporales > Streptomycetaceae > Streptomyces > Streptomyces sp. ActVer. The sequence continues at coordinate 5,006 of NZ_JAPWHT010000460.1, read as the reverse complement.
GCCGCCCGGGTCACGAGCGATGACAGTCGCCTGCCCGACGTCCGGATGTGCGGTGAGGGCGGTCTCGACCTCGGCGGGTTCGATGCGGAAGCCGCGCACCTTGACCTGGGTGTCGGTGCGGCCCGCGTACTCCAGGTGTCCGTTGTCGTTCCAGCGGGCGAGGTCACCGGTGCGGTACATGCGGGAGCCGGGCGGGCCGTAGGGGTCGGCGACGAAGCGCTCGGCGGTCAGGCCCGGGCGGTGATGGTAGCCGCGGGCCAGTTGCCCGGCGACGTACAGCTCGCCCACCACGTCCTTCGGGGCCGGGGTGAGACCAGGACCCAGCACGTAGGCGCGCATGTTGGGCAGCGGGGTACCGATCGCGGTGCTGCCCGTGCCGGTGCCGTCGGTGGTGAATGTGGTGGCGTAGAACGACTCCGTCTGGCCGTACGCGTTGACGATCCGGACATCCGGGAACGCCTCGCGGGTGCGCCGCACGAGCCCGGTGGGTAGTGCCTCGCCCGCGAAGACAAGGGTCTCCACGGACGTCTTGTCGGTGATCTGGTCGATGAGTTCGGCGAAGGCGGAGGGCACTGTGCTGATGACACTGCCGTGCCAGGTGTCGCGTTCGGCCAGTTCCAGGACGTCCTGGGCGAGATCGAGAATCCCGCCATGGCACAGGGTGGTGAAGGTCTCGAAAACGGAGACGTCGAAGTTGACGGAGGCAGCGGCCAGGACGCGGGAGCCCGCCGTGATGCCGGTGCGGTCGGCGAGGTGCCGGATGCCGTTGACGACGGTGGCGTGGTCCAGGAGTACGCCCTTGGGGGTGCCGGTGGAGCCCGAGGTGTACATCACGTACGCCAAGGCCGCCGGACCCGGACGGGCCCTGTCGGTGAAGCCGGTCGCCGGAAGCTCCGCGAGGTCGACGGTGTCCAGGAGCAGGACGGGCGCGTCGGTGGCGGGCAGCACGTCCGCCGTCGCCGTGTCGGTGACGAGCAGGGCGGGCGCGGCGTCGCTCAGGATGAGGTCCAGGCGGTCGCCGGGGTACTTGGGGTCGATCGGCAGATAGGCGGCGCCCGCTTTGAAGACGGCCAGGAGGGCCACGATCAGATCGGGGGTGCGGGGCAGGGACACGGCCACCACGGTCTCCGGGCCGGCCCCACGCGAGGTCAGCTCCCGGGCGAGGCGACCGGCCCGGGCGTCGATCTCCGCGTACGTCGCCGAAGCGCCGTCGCACAGCACCGCCACCGCGTCCGGAGTCGCCGCCGCCTGCCGCTCGAAGAGGTCCGCGACCGTCGTCTCCGGCACCGCAGCGAGTGTCGCCGCGCCCATCGATGTGCCGAGCAGCAGGGCGCGTTCGTCCGGCCCCAGGATGTCGGCCGAGGCGACCGGCTGCCGCGGGTCGTCCGCGATCCGGCGCAGCACGCGCAGGAAGCGCTCCGCGACCGTGTGCGCGGCGGACGGTTCGAAGAGGGCGTGCTGGTAGTGGAGGGAGATCCGCAGGTGCGGGCTGGACTCTGCCATGACGGTCAGCGGGTAGTGGGTGCCCGTGACCGGGCGGATGCCGGTGACCTCGATGCCCGCGGCGGTGTGTGCCTCCACGATCCCGGCCCGGTCCACGGGGTACGACTGGAAGACCACCAGGGTGTCGAAGAGCGTGGGCAGGCCGAGCGTCTGGTGCAGTTCCGTCAGTCCCTGGTGATGGTGGTCGAGCAGCGCGGCCTGCCGCTCCTGGAGCGTGGTCAGAAGCTGCGCGAGAGGTGCGCCGGGGGTGCAGTGGACCCGTACGGGAAGGGTGTTGATGAACATGCCGAGCATCGCCTCGGATCCCGGCACTTGCGGCGGGCGACCCGACACGGTCGCGCCGAACATCACTTCCTGACGGCCCGTCAGCTGCCCGAGCAGGACCGCCCACGCGCCCTGCACGAGCGTGTTGACGGTGACGCCGAGCTCGGCGGCACGCCGGGACAGCTCCCGGGCCTCGTCCGGGGACAGACCCACCTCGGCCTGCCCTATGCCCGTGCTGCCGACGGTGCGCCGGTCTCCCGGGCCTGACACGGCGTCCGGCAGCAGCAGTGTCGGCTCGCGCACACCGTCCAGCTCCGCCGCCCAGGCACGTGCCGTCGCGTCCTTGTCCTGCCGGTCGAGCCAGCGCAGGAAGTCCCGGAACGGGCGGAGGCGGGGCAGCACCGACGGGTCTCCCCCGGACCCGTACAGGAAGAGCAGCTCCCGCATCAGGAGTGGCAGTGACCAGCCGTCGAGCAGGACGTGACTGACCGTCAGGACCACGTCAGCGCACAGCTCGCCCGTGCGGACCAGGGACAACCGCAGCAGCGGCGGTGTTCCGGGAGCAAAGGCCTCCGCGTGGTCGTCGGCAAGGAAGGCGGCGACGGCCTCGTCGCGCTCCTGGTCGGGCAGTGCCCTGAAATCGAGCTCCCGCCAGGGGAGGCCGACACCTGCCTGAGTGATGACCTGGACTCGGTTGCCCGCGGCGTCGGTCGTGAAGGCGGCACGCAGGCTGGCGTGCCGGTCCAGCAGTGCCTGCCCGGCGGCGCGCAGACGGTCCGCGTCGACGTGCCCGGAGACCTGGAACGTCAGCTGCATCTGGTACGGGTCCCAGGCTTCGCCGCTGAGCTCCGTGTGGAACAGCAGGCCGGACTGCAGGGCCGTCAGCGGCCAGACGTCCACCAGGCCGGGGTAGCGGCGCTCCCATCCGTCGATGTCCGCTTGCGTGGCCGCGACCAGCGGCAGGTCGGAGGGCGTGAGCCCGCCCGCGTCCGGACCGGCGGCGTGCAGGGCCAGGGCTTCGAGCGCGGTCCGCCACAGCCCGGCGAGCTCGCTCACCTCGGCGCGGCCGAGCACGCCGGGCGGGTAGGCGAAATCGGTCTCCAGACAGGCCCCTGCGCCGGTGTCGAGGACCGCCGCGTTGATCTCCAGAGTGGACATGGCGGGGATGTCCATGGTGCGCGGCGCGGTCAGGTCGCCGACCGGGGTGAAGCCCAGGCCGCGCAGGTCTTCGGGCATGTCCGTGGCCCCGAAGCGGCCCAGGTAGTTGAAGCCGATCTGGCCCGCGGAGTACCGGTCGAGTTCGGCCCCGGCCTCCGGGTTGAGGTGGCGTAGGAGGCCGTAGCCGAGGCCCTTGTCGGGCAGGGCCCGCAGCCGCTCCTTGACGTCCTTGACGAGCGCGCCCGCAGCCGGGCCGCCCGCGAACGCGTTGTCCAGGTCGTGGCCGGCGACGTCGAGGCGGACCGGGAACACGGTTGTGAACCAGCCCAGCGTGCGGGAGAGGTCGGCGCCCGGCACCACGCTCTCCTCGCGCCCGTGCCCCTCCAGCTTGACCAACGTCGTTGACGCGTCCACGCCGCGGTCCCGGCGCCAGCGCGCGACCGCCATCGCGAGGGCCGTGAGCAGCCCGTCGTTCACCCCACCTCCGTACGCGGCCGGGAGCGCGGCGAGCAGCTTCTCGGTCGCCTCGGCGGACAGGCCGATCCGCAGGTGTTCGAGCGTGGTGCGGGTGTCCGCCTCGGGGTCGAGGTCCCGGGCGCCCAGGAGTGGATCGGGGCCGTCGAGGACCGAACGCCACAGGGGCAGTTCGGCGAGCCGCTCGGCGGAGTGCGCGTCGCGGGTGAGTGCGCGCGCCCAGCGGCCCGGCGCGGTGCCCGCTCCGGGCAGGCGCGGGAAACGGTCGTCGCGCACCTGTGCCCAGGCGGCAGCGAGGTCCGGCAGCAGGATGCGCCAGGACACGCCGTCGACCACCATGTGGTGCAGGACGATGAGCAGCCGACCTCGCGTGCCGGGCGCCGTGGCCCGCTCCGCGAGCATTGGATCGAACCACACGAACTGGGCCATGACCCCGCCGCGCGGGTCGAGGCGACCGGCAGCCGACTCCAGCTCGGCCGCGACCAGTTCCTCCCAGGCGGCCTCTTCGCCGGGCGCCTCCCATGCCGTACGACGCACAAGGGCGGCCGGGTCGAGGGCGGCCGGGTCCTCTACGAGGAGAACCGGCTGGTGCTCGCCATCGCCGTGCCGGGTCGGGCCGTCCTGCCGGGGCGCGTCGCCGTCGCCGTGCCGGGCGAAGTCGTCGCCGGCGATGGCAAGCCGTGCGCGCAGTACAGGGTGGTGCACGCACACGGCGGCCAGCGTCGCGTGCAGGCCCGCCTGGTCGATGCCCTCGGGCAGCTCCACGGCCATCGCCATCGCGAACCGCTCGTATCCGCCGCCCGCGTCGAGCAGATGCCGCGCGACCGGCAGCAGCGGTACGACCGAGTCGTCGCCTGCGTCCTCGTCGGCCACGCCGGTCCCGTCAGCCGTGGTGATCGTGGTCGCGGCCTCGGCGAGCGCCGCCACGGTCCGCCATTCGAAGATCAGCTTCGGAGTGATCTCGACGTCCCTGGAGCGGGCCCTGGAGACGACCTGGAGCGAGCGGATGCTGTCGCCGCCCGACGCGAAGAAGTCGTCGTCGAGCCCCACCCGCTCCAGGCCCAGGACCTCGGCGAACACCGCGGCGAGCGCCTTCTCGTGCGCGGTGCGCGGCGCCCGGTACGTGCGGCCGGTGACCTTCGGCTCCGGCAGCGCCGTCCGGTCCACCTTGCCGTTCGGGGTGAGCGGAAGCCGGTCGAGGACCACGAACGCCGACGGCACCATGAAGTCCGGAAGCCGCCGCGCCACGGCGGCCCGCAGTTCCTGGGCGTCGATCCCGGCCAGCAGGTCGACGGAGTCCTCCCGCACTGTCCGGCTGCTGGGCACCACGTACCCGACGAGCTGCTTGCTCCCGGCCGTGTCCCGGACGACGACCACCGCCTGGGCGACCTGGGGGTGTGCAGTGAGGGCGGCCTCGACCTCGCCGGGTTCGATGCGGAAGCCGCGCATCTTGACCTGGGTGTCGGTGCGTCCCGCGTACTCCAGGTGTCCCTCGGGGGTCCAGCGGGCGAGGTCGCCGGTGCGGTACATGCGGGAGCCGGGCAAGCCGTACGGGTCGGCGGCGAAGCGTTCGGCGGTCAGGCCCGGGTGGTGGTGGTAGCCGCGCG
>NZ_JAPWHT010000045.1:0-37736 GCF_027270795.1 Streptomyces sp. ActVer | reverse complement strand
TCGAGCATGGCAAGGTCCTGGATGATGCCGGCCTCAACAGGGGAGGTGAATCGTGTTCGGCCGCTGTAGAGCGCGAACACGTTCTCCGGGCGTCTCGTTTCCGGGTACCAAAGGGGGGCGGGTTCGTCCTCGGCCGGAGGTGGGATGCGTTCCTCCTTCAGAAGTTCTGCCTGCTTCCGGACAAGGGCGGCCACCAAGGGTGTGGCCGCTGTCGAGCGGGACTCGATCAAGCTGAGGACGCGCTGCACTTCGGGATGCGTGAGGGGTGCATCCAGCAAGAGCTCCACGTTGGCGTTGGGGACTCGGCCGGTGGCCTTGCCGGTCAGGTTCGCGGATCCGACCAGGCATCGGTCGTCGGCGACGTAGATCTTGGCATGCAGCGACGGGCAGAGCGTGATCTGTACGCGTTCGTCCCGCTCCGCCGCCTCGATGATCTCGGGGTCGGAGACTCCGGCGGCTACTTCCGCCGGAGTCCAGCGCGTGACGCATTCGATCGTCTCCACCGAGGTCGGCACCGAGGCGAGGGTCTCCTCGAAGACGGTCCTTTTGATGAAGGGCGCCACGAGGATCACTCGCGTGGTGGCGCCCTTCATCAGGTCGGCTATCTGCTGCCAGACGTGGTCCGGCTGCGTCACTCGTCATCGCTCCCGTCTTCGATGAAGTCGCGGGCGTAGCGGCCCCAGTCACGCCGGGCGTCCGAGATCCTGGCGCGGTCCCGCTTGTTGGGGATCTCGTCCTCCATGCGGGCCCAGGAGAAGACGAGCAGCTTGAAAGTGTCGGAGGCGCGAGCGAGGCGTTGGCGGAGTTCGGTCTCGCTCGCGTCTTCGGGCACGTCTTCAAGGACGGTCATCAGCTCGCTGTGCAGCGGGTGTTCGGTGTTGAAGATCACCTGGAGCATGCCGGCCATGAGGTCGATGTTGAAGAACGCCGTGGAGTCCTGCGGGCTGGAGATCCAGCGGACACGCCAGTCTTTCTCCAGTGCTTCGTCGACCATGGACTGGGCGGTGTCCTCGTCGAGGTGGTGCCGCTCGGTGAGCGCCGTGAACTGCTCCTGGCGCTTGTCGTTGTCGGTGGCCTCCTCTGCCAGGCGGTCGGTCGTTCCCGTGTGACCGTCCTCCTGCCGGCGCTTCACCGCGTCCGTGGCCTTGGACGTGACGACGTCGTCGTGGCGCTTCTTTCCTCCCCGGTTGCCCAGCGTGTGCTGCTTCAGCTTCCGCCGCATTTTGGGCAGGAGGTTCTTCTCCAGGTAGAGCGCGAGATCGATCAGGGGCAGGCGCGGGTCGCCGAATTCGGCGATGCGGTCCTTGAACGCCTTGGGCGTCTCGTCTCCCTCGGCCTCGGCCGTCCAGTCGAAGTGGGCGAGAGACGAGAAGACAGTGGCGGTCTGCTTGTTGTTCGTGACGCCGAAGATGTCGTCGAGCTCCGGGGGGAATTCCACCTCGATGCCCCACCAGCGCTCGACGGGGTCGTAGCCGATAGCCCACTTGGAATCGAGGTCGAGTTCGCGCCCCTGCCGGACCAGGGAAATCCCGATGTTCCGTCGAGCGTGCTGACCCCACGGGTGGAAACCGGCGTCGCGGTTGGGGTTCGCGTTGTCGGGCCACGGGTGACCTTCGACGTCGGCGCGGCGGGCCTCGGGCCGGGCGATGGATGCCCGCACCTTCACGTTGTGCTTCGTCCCGTCGACCGTGATCGGGAAGTAGGCGACCCCGGGTTCCTTCTCGTTGCCCATGTCGAAGGGCTCGAACATGGGCTTGTTCCCGAACGGGGGCGGCGTCCCCGTTGAGTCCATGAGGTACAGGGGGTCATTGGGCTCGGCGAAGTACGCCCCGTTGTCTCCTTCGAGGACCTTTCCTTCGCGGACCGGCGCCATCTTGATCTCCACCCTGCCGTCGTGGAGGTAGTGCCGGTACACGCGGCCGATCAGCTCGGCAGTGTTCCGCAGGGTGGCGCCGGCGCCGTGCCATTTGACCCGGTCAAGGTCTGACCAGACCACGAGGGTGCCGGTGGTGCCCAGCGGTGCCTCGCTGAGGTCGCTCCAGTACTCCGGCACGGGGCGGTGTACGGGATTGGGGACGTCGTCGAGTCCGCCGTTGATCTCCTCAAGATCGAGGTAGGTGTACATGGCGTTCGGGGACCCGTTGGTCCAGGACCAGACCTCGACCTTGGTGCACTGGGACATGCTGGAGTTGGGCAGCCCCATGCCGAAGCGCCCGATGCGGTTGCGGTCGCCCCCGAGGCCGTCGCCGTACTTCAGGGCGCGCCGCAGGAGTTCGGCGTCCATGCCCTTGCCGTTGTCGAGGACGGCTATGGCGTCCACCCGGTGCCTCGTCTGGGTGGCGCCCTGCACCGGGCTCTCACAGGCGAAGACCTGAACCAGTGTGGCTTCCGCGTCGATGCTGTTGTCGATCAGCTCGGCGAGCGCGTAGGCGGTGTTCTTGTAGCCGCTGTCGCGCATGGCCTTGACGGTCAGCGAAGGGCTGACGATCCGGTATTTGCTTCCCTCGCCGGTCACGCGGTCTCCCATACGTCTTCCCAGTTGGTGAATGCCTCGGCCACGTCCCCGAACCCGGGCAGCTCCGGGTCGACGACGGTGACGATCTCGCAGGTTGCGGTTCCTCCGGCCTTGGGGCCGCGGATGACCCGGCCGACCATCTGGCTGTACAGGACCAGCGACTTGGTCGGTCGGGCGATGATGGCAGCACTGGCCGCCGGGGCATCGAAGCCTGTGGTCAGGACCCCGAAGTTGCACAGAATCATGGGGCGTCGGCCGGCGCCCTTGAAGCGTCTGATGGCATCGTTGCGGTGCCGGGGAGAGGTCTCGCCGGTGACGAAGTCGGCATCGAGGCCGAGCGCCGACAGGACGGCGGCGATCAGGCGGCAATGGTCAACGGAGGCCGCGAATACCAGGATCCTGCGGTGCTGGCGTTCCAGTAGCTCCAGCACGGTCTGGACGACCTTGAGGTTCCACTGCTCGTCGCTGGCCAGCGACGCGATGATGTCCGACGGGATGTCGAAGGACTTCGCGAGCAGCTGCTGATCACGCGCGGACAGATGCAGGCCGGCTTCGGAAGCGACGGTCTTCATGATGGGCTTGGCCAGGTAGCCCTGTTCGATGAGGGCGGTTACAGGGTTGCTGTATCCGTCGATCTGCAGCATGACCTTCTGGCGGGCGAAGAAGTCCGACAGCCGCTCATCTTGTGTGACGTCCGCCCAGGTCCGGCCGGGGGTGGCCGTCAGACCCAGCAAGCTGGCATCGGGGCGGACGGTGAGGGCGTCCACCACTCGCTGGTAGGTCGGCGCGATGATCTGATGAGCTTCGTCGAAGACTGTGAGGGTGCTGCGCGATGCGAGTTTGCGGAGAAGCTCCGGATCGCTCTTGTCCGCGGAGACGGCCTTCTCCAGCCCCAGGATGACAAGGCCGTCTGTCAGCGCCTGCACATCGGTGGGCGCGTCACCCCACATCCGGACGACCGTAATCGGACGGTCGCCGAGCTTGGACCACGCGCGCTCGAACTCCGCAGCCGCCTGCTCCAGCAGTTCCTGCCCACGCGCCAGCCAGACCACGAGCGTGGGCTCGTGCTGCCGCAGATGGTCGGCGATCAGGTTCATTCCGGTGCGGGTCTTGCCCACGCCTGTCGGCAGGTGAAGGACCACTCGCCGCGGTCCGTCGTACAGCAGCTCCTTCACGCGTGCGGCTGCGCGCCGTTGGTGGGGGAACAGCCCGTACTCGGGTTCGGCGTCCTGCCGAAAGAGCGGGGGCAGCGCAGGCGCCCTGTCGACACTGAAGCCGAAGAACTCCAGCAGTTCCCGCTGCTGCTCACTCGCCCACTTCAGACCGTTCAGGTAGACCAGGGCATCGGTGCCCGCGCCGTCCGCCCCAAGGCGTTGGGCAAGCTCCGTCTGCTTGTCGGCGGGCAGGAGCCGCAGCAGCTCCTCGCGGTCCGTCTGATTGGACACGAGCTTCTCAGCGTCCACCGCCACGGCAGCGACTGCCCGGAGCCGCGCATCGCCGGCGCTTCCGCCGTCGATGAGGTCGAGCAGAGCGCACATGTGCTTGCCGAGCCGCTCGCGGATGTACGGCATGGGAGCGCTGTCCAGCACGGCTTGGAAGGACAGGCCGGGCGACCACGCTGTCATCGATTCACCACCCCTGCGGAACAGGGGAGATTTCCCCCAATGTCTGAATGACCGTCAACTTGCGGAGCCCCCGCCTCAGTTCTGTGTATGCAGAGCTGCCCGCAACTCTGAGTCGCCCCAGGGTTACAGTGCCTGATCACCATAAACCCACGCACTGACACTCGGGTCTCAGCGATTGATATTCGCAGCTCAGAGGTGTTGATGAGGGTGCGGCAGGCTCCACCGAGGATCCCATGCGGCCTCCGCGCCGATGCCCTTTCCCGATATGGGTTGCAGGCGTCCAAGCAATAGGGAACATTAGTTCGAGTTGCAGTTTGCGTTCCCGGTTGAGTGTCGGTTTCGCGGACTGATCGATCTCGATCGCTACGATCGCGACTCACTCCTGGTGGTGCCCCCGGTGCGCACGTCCGGGTTCCACCAGGAGTAGATTGTCTGCGGTGCTGAGCGAGACGAGGTGGGGCATGAGGGATGAGTCTGATGGGCCGGTTTCGGCGTATCTCGACTACAATGCGACGGCGCCAATTCGGCCCGAGGCGTTGGCGGCCGTTGTGGACGCCCTGCAGGCCGTCGGTAACGCGTCGAGTGTGCATCACCCCGGCCGGGACGCCGCCCATCGGGTGGAGGTCGCTCGTCGGCACCTTGCTGACCTGCTGAACTGCTCGCCCGGGGAGATCATCTTCACGTCGGGGGCAACCGAAGCGAACAATCTCGCGCTGCGCGCGGCTCACCGCCGCGAGGCCCGGATCGTGACGAGTGGTGCAGAGCACCCCGCGGTGCTGGAGACAGCCCGGGATCTGGCCCACAAAGAGCCGGGAGCGCTGACCGTCTTGCCGATGCGGGCGGACGGCCTGGTGGAAACCGTGGCCCTGGAGCAAGAGCTCGGCCGGGGCGACGTCGGTCTCGTCTCCCTGATGGCGGCCAATAATGAAACCGGAGTTCTCACCGACCTCACGCCGGTCGTCAAGGCTGCGCATGCCGCAGGCGCACTGGTCCACACGGACGCCACACAGATGATCGGCCGGCTGCCCCTGGACCTCTCCGAAGTGGACGTCGACCTCCTATCCCTGTCGGCCCACAAGTTCGGCGGCCCTCAAGGCGTTGGCGCACTATTCGTACGCCGCGGCACACCACTGCCGTTCAGGCCGCTGATCACCGGTGGCGGGCAGGAAAAGGGGTGGAGGGCCGGCACCCTCAACGTGCCCGGCATCGCCGGCGCCGGAGCTGCCGCTGCAGCCGTCAGCCGTGACCTCGCCGACGACGTCGCCCGCGTGACCCAACTGCGCGATCAGCTCGAACACATGGTGACCACGGCTGTGGACGGATGCCGCATCAACGGCCAACAAGCCCCCCGCCTGCCCGGCGTGGCGAGCATCACCTTCGCGGGTGCCCCCGCCGACGCAGTCATGGCCGCCATGCCGCACATAGCCGCATCCGACGGAAGCGCCTGCGCCTCGGGAGCCCCAACTCCCAGCCACGTCCTGCTCGCCATGGGGCTGAGCAGGGAGGAAGCAGAGTGCACTGTGCGCTTCTCCCTCGGCTACGCCACAACCGCAGACGAGACCGCCGCAGCCGCCGAGGCGGTGGTGCGTGCGGTCCACCAGGTGCGCGCCGCCATGGCAGCGACAGCCGGCGCGGCTGCTCACTGACTCCAGCATTTCCCTTTATCTCTTCTTGCATTGAGAGGCCCTTCGTATGGCAGACAGCAGGCTCGCGGAAGCCGCACATTCCAGCTTCGCGCGCCATGAGACCTTCGCCCCCCGCTTCGGCTGGCTGCATAAGGCATACATGCAGGTCAAGGACAATCCGGCTGCTTTCCTTGCCGAAGATGCTCCGGTCCTGCTCGGCGTGGGTAAGAACATGGTCCATGCCATGCGGTACTGGTCAAAGGCGTTCAAGCTCACCCGCGAGCACGCCGACCCGGCGGGTAAGACGAAGGCCCAGTACGCGTCCCCGACTTGGGAAGCGCGGTGGCTGCTCGACGAGAAGGATGGCGCCGATCCCTACCTTGAGGAACCTGGCAGCCTGTGGCTGTTGCACTGGTGGCTCGTGTCGTCGCGGCCGGGCGCCAAATGCTGGGCTCCCGCTTGGTATACGGCGTTTCACCTTGCCCCGTTCTCTCGCTTCACCATCGCGGATATGACGCAGGTCGTGACGCGGCACGTCAACTTCTCCTTCAGCGATGGACCGGTTGAGGCGTCCATCACCCGGGATGTCGAGTGCCTGACCAAGATGTATGCGCGCACGCCGGTCGAACAAAGCGGTTCCCGCGCCACCTATGAAGACCTCTTGGCCTGCCCTTTCCGTGAGCTGGACTTGCTGACCTCCGTGGGCACGCGGGGAAAGCAGGAGTGGCAGTTCACCACTGGCACGCGCACCTCTCTCCCGGCCCACGTTCTGGTCTACGCCTGCCTCGACTACGCCGCCCGCGACACCCAGGGGCCCGGCTCCATCTCTCTGGCGCGGCTTGCCAACGAGCCCGGAGCGCCCGGCCGGGCCTTCCGGGTCCGGGAGCCTGAGATCGTCGCCGCCCTGGACAAGGTCGCCGTGGGCCGCCCGGAACTCAACCGGGTGGATGCCGTCGGCCAGCGGACCATGTCCTTCTCCAGCGATCCGATGGCGCTCGCCTGGGAGATCCTCGACGAGCAGTACGACCACGTCACCCGGCGCCCCGGCTTTCCCACCCGGGACGAATGGAGCGCGCAGTACCCGCAGTTGGCCGAAGCAGAGGAGGCCGAGAAGGCCGAGAAGGCCGAGAAGGCTGAGCGCAAGTCCCAGGACCACCAGCAGCAGTTCACGACTAAGGAGAACGCGTGACCACCGCAGCTCCCACGCGGACCTCCCGCACCCCGCAGGACGAGGCAACCCCTCAGTTCCCGGCCGGAATCGAACTGGTCGGCTCTCAGATGCGGTCGACCAACCTCGAACGCGACGTCGAGGACGAACTGCACGGACCGTATGTCGGCGCGAAGGCAGTTGACGTACTGGAGCGCATCGCCAACGCTGTCAGCGACCTGCGGCGTCCCCGAGCCTGGTCCTTCACGGGACCCTACGGCTCCGGGAAGTCCACGCTGGCTAACCTGATCGACGCGCTTCTCGGCCGTGACGAGGGCCGCCGCGACGAGGCTCACCGGATCCTTGCGGACACCAGCCCAGCCCTCGCCGAGCGCCTCGCCACAGCTCGGGCTGAGCGGACGGGAACCGGGTTCCTCGGGGCCGTGGCCACCGCGCGGCGGGAACCTCTGGTGGCCACCGTGACCCGTGCGCTGGACACCGCGGCAAGGCGCCGCTGGGGCAAGCGCATCCCGAAGAACGTCGTCGCAGCACTCGCGGCCTGCGAAGACCCGACGACGACCGGGCCGAAGACGAAGCAGGTCATGGCCGCCATCAAGGCCCTGACCGACAATCAGCAGCCGCTCTTGCTGATCATCGACGAGTTCGGCAAGACCCTGGAGCACCTTGCCGGACACAACGAATTCTCCGGCGCCGAGAACGATCTCTTCCTCCTGCAGGAGCTCGCCGAGCACAGCGCCGGGCCCAACGGCCTGCCCGTCTTCCTAGTCACCCTGCAGCACCTGTCGTTCATGGACTACGCGTCGCGTTCCAGTGAGCTCAAGATCCGCGAATGGGCAAAGATCCAGGGCCGCTTCGAAGACGTCACCTTCGTCCCGCACCACGGCGACTCCCTGGAGCTCCTGCGCCGGCGTCTGGACCACTCCGCTGTCGACGCAGCGGGCCAGGACCTCATCCGCGCCTCGGCCCAGGCATCGGCCCTCGCGTGGAAGAACCACGGCCTGAACGTCCTTACCGAGCTTGCCAGCGACGACTTTGCCAACCTGTACCCGCTGCACCCTCTGACGGCGATCGCTGCGCCTATCCTGGCAGCGCAAATCGGCCAGCACGACCGCAGCCTGTCGGGCTTCCTCAACAGCGGAGAGCCCAACACCGTCCGCGACTCGCTGGCCGCACACTCCCGGCCGGATGCCGAACGTGCCAGCACGGTGCAGCTGCCACAGCTGTACGACTACTTCCTCAACTCCGGCCGGACCTCTCTGCTCGCGGCCTCAAACGCCGGCCGCTGGATCGAAGTCGACGCGCGTATCAAGGAAGCCAACGGACTGCCCGACGCCGACCAGGCGCTGCTGAAGACCATCGGCGTTCTGAACCTCATCGACGCCGACGGCGCGCTCAGCGCCACCAGCGAGATGATCCACCTCGCCCTCCACGACCCCACCGACCTGACGGACGCAGGCGCCTTCGCCGGCCTTGAGGAGCAGCTCGCCGACCTCGTCCGCCGCGGCTTCCTCGTCCACCGGGAATTCAGCGGTGAGTACCGTGTCTGGCAGGGCACAGACTTCGACATCGACGCCCGCCTGAAGGAGATCATCAGTCACCTCGACGATGCCTCCATCGTCCAGCGCCTGGGCGCACACCTCCCCAGCGCCGTGGTCGCCGGTCGCCACAGCCAGGTCACCGGGATGATGCGGGTGTTCCTCACCGCCGTCAGCGGCCCAGAGACCCGCGAGATCCAGGCGCCGGACGAGCTGAAGGACCCGGCCGACGGCCTCCTCGTCTTCCACCTCGGTGCCCGGGACCAGCTGCCCACCGTCAACTCGACGCTGCCGGTGATTCTCGGAACAACCACGCACCCCGACGTGGTACTCAACTCCGCCACGCACCTCATCGCTCTGAAAGAGCTGCTCGAAGACAAGGAACTCGATCACGTCGCCCGGCGCGAGGTCACCGACCGAGCCGTCCAGGCGGAGGCCGAGCTGCGGGAGGTCATTCAGACGGCCTTCTACCCGCCGACCCAGGACGCCACCTGGGACCTGTGGAACGCCGGCTTGGCCCCCGAGGCGTCTCCCGACAGCGCGAGCCTGCCGGCTCGCAGCCTCAGCGGCCTCGTCTCCCTCGCCTGCGAAAATGTCTTCCCGCAGACCCCGCACATCCGCAACGAGATGCTCGGACGGCACTCGCTCACCAGCAACGCCGCCCGTGCCCGAAGTGATGTGCTGGACGCGATGCTCACCCGCTCCGGCGAGCAATACCTGGGCTTCGACGCGACGGCCGGAAGGTACGGTCCGGAGCGAGCCATCTACAGCGGCGCGCTGGCCTACCTCGGCCTGCACCGGGCCAACAGCACCATCCAGGCCGAGAAATCACCCAACAGCCTGCTGCCGTACGGCTTCTCCGCTCCAGGCGAGGGCCACGAGCACGCCCAGCCCGTCTGGGAGGCGCTGCAGAAGGCGCTGGACGCAGCAACCCGGCGTACCAGCCTCGACCAGATCATCCGGGTCCTGATGAGCCCGCCCTACGGGGTGAAGGCCGGTGTCTGGCCGCTGCTGGTCGTCACCGCCCTGGTGATCCGCCGACACGATGTCGCCCTCTTCGAAGAAGGCTCCTACCTGCCCCGGCTGACGCCGGACGTCGTCGACCGCATCCTCGCCGCCCCAGCCCGCTTCGACGTGAAATACACGCCGGTCGGACAGGGGCAGCGCGCCAGCGTGATCAAGAAGCTCCTGGTGTCTTTGAAGGTCGAACCACCACGCTCACAGGCACTGCGCAACCCTGATCTGCTGTCCGTAGCCAGGGCGCTGCTCGAACGCGTCATGGTCTTGAACAGCTACGCCCGCAAGACCAAGCGCATCTCTCCGGATGCACTCGCCGTGCGAAACGCCCTGGCAGACTCCCAGGATCCGGACGACCTGCTCTTCAGGGCTCTGCCCAAGGCGCTGGGCCTCGCCCCCATCGAAGCCGGCACCCGCGCGAACGCGGCAGCCGCCACGGAGTATGCCGACCGACTGACCGCAGCGGCAGACGAGATCACCGGAATCGACCGCACGCTGCGAGAAGAAGTCGTCGCGGTTCTCGCCGAAGAGTTCCGTCTGCCCGCGACTCTTCCCGAGCTGCGGTCGACACTCGCGGCGCGGCTGAGCGGCTTCGCCACGGTGTCACTGAACCCGGAGCTGCGGGGCTTCGTCGACTTCGCGCTCAGCGAGAGCCTCGCTGACGAGGACTGGCTCGACCCGATCGTCGTCCGCCTCACCAACAAGGCACTCGGAGACTGGGATGACCGGGACGCAGGCATCTTCCCTCGCCTTGCACGGGAGATGTCCGCATCCCTCGACCGCGTCGCCCACCTCTACCAGGACAGCAGCGAGCCCCGCGAGCAGGAAGTAAATCTGGAGACGCGGCTGTTGACCTTGACGGACAAGACAGGAGCGGAACGACGGACGCTGATCTACGTGCCGGAACAGTCCCGCGGCCAGGCCGACCAGCTCGCGGCCGACGTACTGCAGCAGGCTGAGCAGGCCCTCGGACCCGACGGTGCACGGATCCTGCTCGCCGCTCTTGCACAACGCGTTGCCGATGGGCCGGCTGTCACAGCAACTGAAACGAAGGAGGGGGCATGACGGATCTAGTCACCCAGGAGAAGGTTCGCCACGTCCTGGGGATCTCAGGCGGCAAGGACTCGTCGGCGCTTGCCATCTACATGCGCGATCGCGTGCCGGAGATGGAGTACTTCTTCTGCGACACCGGTGCTGAACTGCCAGAGACGTACGAGTACCTCAACCGGCTGGAAGCGGCCCTCGGCAAGCCCATCGAGCGACTCAACGCCGACCGGGACTTCGATCACTGGATGGAGGTCTACCAGGGCACCCTGCCCAGCCCCCAGATGCGCTGGTGCACCAAGAACCTCAAGATCAAGCCGCTGGAGGAGTGGGTCGGCGACGACAAGGTCATCTCCTACGTCGCGATCCGGGCCGACGAGAACCGCCTCGGCTACGTCAGCACCAAGCCGAACATCGATGCCGTCTTCCCCTTCCGCGAGGATGGCATCGACAAGGACGGCGTGATGCGCATCCTCGACGAAGCCGGCATTGGGCTCCCCGGCTACTACGAGTGGCGCACGCGTTCGGGCTGCTACTTCTGCTTCTTCCAGCGCAAGCACGAGTGGGTCGGCCTCAAGGAGCGCCACCCCGACCTGTACGACAAGGCCGTCGAGTACGAGGACAAGGTCCGGTTCCGCCACACAGCCATGAAGGGCCGCAACTACACCTGGTCACAGGGCGAGTCGCTCCCGGAGCTCATAGAGCGCAAGGATGAGATCGAGGCCAAGCACCAGGCGGCCCTGGACCGCGCGGCCAAGCGCGTCAAGCCGAACAGGCCCCTCCTGGAAGTCTTGTCCGACGCACTTGACTCCGACGACGACGAGGCCGGCTGCTCCGTCTGCCACCTCTGAGGCGAGATACAGGTAAGTGGCCCGGCTCGGTCTGCCCAGCCGGGCCACTGCTCTATCCGGGTAGTTAGCGCACGCGAGGCCGCCTGTGCCCCAGGCCGCGAGCGGTCAGTCAGAGGGCGGCGGAACCAGTGGCAGGACCACTGCTCAACTGGATGTCGCTCTGCGCGATGAGGCAGGTTGTGGGCGCTAGTCGGGCCGTAGGGAGGCAGGTACCGAAGCGCCGATCTGGGCAAGGCGAACGTCAAAGGCCAGCCCATGCGGATCCCGGAGCCGATGTCTAGGATGGAGTCTTTGGCGTGTCATCCCTTTTCCGACCCTCATCCGCCAAGTCGGCAAGTTCCCACGCAGGTTGAAGAGGCCCACTGCTAAGGTATGGGCTCGACTTCCGGCAGAGCGAGCGGATCCGCGCGTCCGTGCACCATGGGGGGATGGGTGTTCACTGCGTTTGAAACGCGCGTGCTGAACGTTCGCGAGTACTTGGCGATGGGACGGGAACGTTCCGAGCTGATACCAAGAGTGCCTGGCATCTATATCTGGACGCTTGACTTCACTGATATCGGAAAGACAGCACTCGAGCGGGAACCGGAAGACGTATTTTCTGTCGTCCAGACAAGAATCAGTGCGCCCCGCGGTGAGCCGCTCGAAGTTGGAATGGTGGGGCGGTATAGAAATGTCCTGATTCAGGATGTCCCGCCTGAGCTGACGCGTGCTTCAGCTGTCCGGGTGGAAGAGATGATAAAGGCTCGCAACCTGCATCTTGAATGGGCTTTTCTGTGTGCCACGCTGTTTCAGAGGCCGCTGTACGTAGGTAAGGCCGTCAACTTGTCGGCGCGCCTGAAGGCGCACATGAAATCGGACTCCCATCTCAGTGGCGAGCTTGAACGCCTGGGGCTGACGGTAAACGACTGTGCGGTACTCATGCTCCCTGTTGCATCACCCGACAATATCGCGGAGCTTGTGGCAGCTGAAGAAGAACGTGCTCGTGCCTTGCGGGCGGTCGGCGCGGCCGAACCGACCGCAAGGAATATCCTCAGCGCAGGAGAGGATGACGGCGCAGACGAGGACGATGACGGGGGTAACGATTTGGACGCTGAAGACGATGACGCTCTCTTCTCGGACTCCGAACTTGACGCCGCGGCAGCCCCTGAGTTGAGACAAGTTGATCAGCTCGTGCGTTTTGCTGAGTCGCTGACCATTCGCGCCGCCCACCCTTTGCTGAATATGAAGATGGACTGACCCATGAGCCTTTCGTCACTGAGCCGTCGTCGCCCAGCCTATACTGACCAATACTCCTACGTCCGGGGCGAATATGCCATCGGTGATGAGAAGGTCCCCTATTTCTCCATCTCGATGACCATCAGGGAAGCAGATCAGTACCTGCGCCTGGCTCGGGAGCTAGCATTTAGTGACGACGAGCCAGTGAACCTCGAGGAACTGTTTCAGCGAACGGTTGACGAGGACCGTGCCGCCGGCCCGATCGCTACTTACTTGAGGCAACCCGGCTCACTCAAGTTTTTCAACGCCTTTACCGTTGTTCTTCTGCCAGTCGATCCCGACAAAGCTGACACGGTCGCTGAAAGTTACATTGAAGACTCAGCCGCCCCGGCCGAAACCCCGGATGGCGATCTTGAGCGTACGTCGATCGGCCCCGTTCAAATCGACAACTTGCCCGGAACGGATATCGGGTTCATCCGGTGGAGCACTAAGCGTGCTCGTGCCGTGATTCTCGATGGCCAACACCGCTTCCTGGCCCTGAAAAGGATCCTGGACTCACCGCAGACCAATCTGCTCAAGCCGGATACCACGAAGATTCCTGTGCTTCTCTTGGTTCTTGACCCGAGAGCTGGATTCGTTCCTGCTCGAGATCAGGATAGGCTACTTCATGCCTGCAGGAGCATTTTTGTCGCCCTGAACAAGCATGCCGTGGCGGTCTCAAAGACGCGCACGTATCTGCTCGACGATCAGGACATTGTGTCCGTAAGCATGCGCCGTCTCTTGACGTCGGAAGTCGGAGATGGTCGCAATGGCCAGGATTCGATTGATCGAATCCCGCTGGCGCTCGTCGATTGGCACTCGGATCAGGCGAAATTCGATCGGGGTCTTCATCTTACGAGTGTCCTCGGATTGCATGAAACCATCCGACAGATCTACCCGAATCGTTGCGACGAGTCGGACTATGAGGGGCTGCGCGAATATATCACCAAAGTGAGTGCGCTCATCGGCCCTACAGATGATTCGCGCTGGTCGGAGCTCGCCCTGCGTAATAGGGTGAGTAAGTATGAAGACGACGCATTGCCTTTCATATTTTCTGCCGAGGAAGTCTCTGCGGTTGCGGATGCCTTCGCGAGCGGCGTTGGGCAGGCGATCGTGCGCCCCCTCCTGCAGCTGCAGCCCTACAAGCAGCTGAGGGAGGGCTATCAGGCGGCAGGGCTGATTGGCGGCCCCCTGGAGCTCTGGCTTGGTTTCGATAGGTATGGAAAACAGGCATTTCAGACCCGCACGGGGAATGATCCGAGTGACCTCGCTCGTAGTATCGCCGAGAATGTGAAATCTGGCGATAATGCATTTGCTGTGATCTTTCAGCGCGGCATCCTCCTTTCGGCGGTCAGGTTTGATATCGCCCGGTCTGACTTTGCTGGCGAGTGGGAATGTTCATCGGATCGATTCGCTGTCCTTGACCGCTGGATCGAACGAATGAACGCACGTGTTGTTCCCTATCTCGCCAACCCTGATTTCTGGCTAGGGGCCGGAATTAAGGGTGACCGCAATGTCAACTACACTAAGGTGGGTGCCAACGGCGTCAAGGGATTGGTGTCCCTTGCGACCATGTGCCCGATTGCTGAGCTGAGAGGGGATGCGGCGGCGCTCGCCGAAGGGGGCATCTCTTCAGAGGCCCTGACAGGCTCCGAACAGCTGGCCTGGAAGATGATCTCAGATCCTGACAGCCCTTACTTGCGAGACGATCGCGTGATGGCGGACGCCGCAGATCCTAGTCTTCAGTTTGCGGCGTATCGCTGGCTTGCACGGCAATTCGCAACAATAGGTCGCGGACGGGCAACGAGCGTTGTGACTGGCGTTACCCGACAGGCGTGCATCGAATATCGAAATGCGGCGAAAGCATATGTTCAGAGCGAACTCCGTGCATCGGGCGTGCCAGCAGACGACGAGGTCGTACTGCAAGGGGTTCTAGTCCTCGGCGCCCGCCGCTTGGCCCAGATCGCGCAGGCATCTGTCTGAACCCTCTCCAGCCCGCCCTTGAGTGGCGAAAGCGCTCTGCAGAGTGAGTCCACGAGCGCCCCGCGCTGGGTTGGCGAGGGCGGGGGACCTTATCGGCATTCAGCGAGAGGAAGCCCCCGTGGATCGGACAGACGCGGTACGGTGCGAGTGTGGCCCTGCGGCATCCCCCGTCTGCAGGGCCACACTCCTGTTCGCGTGCGTGAGTGTGCTGCTCAGCGGCTTCGGCTCGCCGACGGTCTGGCGACGGTCGTCGCGATGGCCGGTGCGGTAGCGCTGAGACGCGGAGGCTGCCGCTGGACGCTGGGGCTGAACCGCCGAGTGCCGGTGCCGTGTGCGAGTTCCTCGGCGAGGTCGGCGATCATGGGGGCGGGCGCGTAGGGGGAGGCGTGGATCGTCCAAGTGGGCTGGTCGATGGTGGGGCCGGCCCAGATGGTCCAGGTGGCGAGGCTGCTGTTCGGGTGCTGGGCGGCGAAGGCGTCGAACTGGACACCGGCGTCCTGGGAGGCGTTCGTCCAGCGGAGCCAGCGTCCGTCCACGGTGTGTTTCCATCCGGCGTCAGCGAGGGGTTTCGTGGCGGCGGTGACGGTCTTCTCGTCAACGGGGCTCCCCAGGGCGGTGTCCCATCCGTCACCGTCGGCGAGGTGGTTCAGCAGAGCCTGGAGGATGGGGGCGGGGGCCGTGCCCGTGGCGGTCAGGTGCCACATGCGGTCGGAGACGGGCGTCTCGTACGCGGCCACGGTCCAGGCGGTCTCGCGGGGGCGGGCTTCGGGGACCCGCTCGATGCGCAGGGTCTGCGATTCGTGGATCGCGTGGGTGGTTGCGTCTGTCCAGGTGCGCCACTTCTCCCATTCGTCGTGTGCGTCGAGGAAGGTGTCGAGGAGGGCGTCGTGGTCGCCGGAGTCGGCCAGGTAGGCCGGAACGGTCTGCGGCTCCGGGCGGGCCGGTTCGGGCTTGGCCGCGGTGAGGGCGAGTGGGGTGCGGGTTTCGGCGGCGGCGCGTTCGGTGTCGGTCAGGGGGGCCGGGCCGGGGCGCATTTCGGCGCCGTGAACCTTCTCGAAGGCGAGCATGGCTTGGGCGGGTGAGTCGAAGGTATCGGCGACTTGCCGCAGGTGATCCTCGCCGAGGAGGTAGACGGATTTGCCGTTGCGGCCGAGGTAGGTGCCGACGGCGAGGGTGGTGTGGCCGTCGTGGGCGTGCGCGTGGATGAGGAGCTGGCCGTGGCGGATGTCGTCGTGGATCTTCTGGGCCTCGTTGGAGACCTCTCGGATTTCGCTGCGGGTGCACCAGGGCATCGGGTAGTTGGCCCAGGTCCATTCCTCGTCCATGGCCTCCTGGAGCCGAGGGGTGATCTCGACGGTGATGCCTTCTGCCGTGAGGTGCTTGGCTGCGTCCTGGGCCCAGTAGGGCTCCTCGCGGTCGATGCGGGTCAGGACCAGGACGTTGTCGGCGACGATGGTCCAGTCGGCTGCCTCCAGGCCCAGGTGGGCAATGTGGGCCTCGGTGCCGGTCAGGACGGCGGTCACGGCGCTGGGATGGGTGGGGTGGGTGTCGAGGCGGACATGGGCGTCGATGGGGTGAGTCACGTTGGGGTCGTCTCTTCTGCCGGTGGCCGGGTCTTCGGGTCCGGCCACCGGCGTATCCGGGGTGCTATCGGGTTGCTCGCGCGGCGCGGGCGATGTGGGCGGCCGTGGTGGCCGGAGGGCCTGCGCGAGTGGTGGGCGCCGGCCTCGGTCGCTGCGGCGGGACCGTTCCGGTGGCGTGCTGCCAGCGGGTGCGGATGGCGCCGATGTCGGCGAGGGATCGGCGGGCGCCGGCGACGAGTTGGAACGGGGTGTTCGCCGGGTCGCCGGCGTACGCCTCGATGCGTCGGCCGCTGTGATCGGCGGTTGCCAGGAGGGAGCGCTGCAGGGCGCGCTCGCCCCAGTGCTCCACGGAACCGGCTGGTTCGGCCAGCAGGCGGAGCACCTCGCCCGGTTCACTTCCGTCGTCCAGCAGACCGCGCTGTTGGGCCTCCCACAGGACGGTGACGGGGTCGACGGGATCGCGGCGCCGGGTAAGAGAGGTCAGGCACTGCCACAGGCCGGCGTGCAGCGGCAGGGTGAGGTCGTCGGGGAGCAGCCACCGGACGGACTCGATATCGGATGGGTGGGCGGTGGCGGTCGCGAGCAGCAGCCGCTCCTCCTCGACTGCCTCGATGTAGTCGGGCGTGATGGCAGGCGGCGGCGCCGGGGTGCGGGGCAGGACGCCGGCGCGCGGTGGGAAGCGGCTCGCGATGGCGTCCACGACCGCGGCGAGCGCGTCGGCCTCGGCGAGCACCGTCTGGACGGGGTGGGGAAGGGAGGCATCGTGGACGGTCTGGACGAGGCGTTCGGCGGCCGTCTGCAGGCGGCGGCGGGCGTGTTCGGCCTCGACCATCCGTGCGTAGGCCGGTGCGTGGCGGGGCCAGGGGCAGACCTGGATGAGGGTGTGCAGGTAGGAGGCGGTCAGTCCGCGCGCCTGCTCGCGCCCCGTGGCGAGCACCTGGTCGAGCCATTTGGTGTTCTTGGCGTGCTCGGCCGGGTCGGGCGGGGGCAGGGTGCTGATCGCTGCGTACAGGGCGGAGTGTGCGGCGGTGGAGAACGAGTTGCCGGCGATGCCGGTCACGTCGGCGAGACGGTGGGGATCGAGGAGGAGGGCGCCGAGGAGGGCCTGCTCGACGTAGTGCACGGGCGGCGGCAGATGCGTGTCGGGCAGGTCGTCGAGGTCGCCGTCCTCGTCAGGTTGGGGGGTGCGGGGCATCAGGCGGTGAGGGTGAAGTCGTCGGGGTCGAGGGTGACGCCGAGGTGCGGGGCGAGGAGGTGGCCGGCGAGCAACGGCGGTACGGCGTTGCCGATCTGGGAGAACTGCTGGCCTTTGTTGCCGGCCCAGGGGTAGTCGGCGGGGAAGGTCTGCAGGAGGCCGGCCTCGCGGGCGGTGATCCGGATCGGCTCCGGCACTGCCGCCGTGTCCGTGTCGTCCGTCGGTGCGAGGGCCGGTGCGGCGACCCAGGTGCACTCGTTCGCCCGGTGGCCGAAGAACAGCGTGCCTGCCGGCTCGGACAGCGGACGGATGGTGGCGTTGGCCTGGTTGTTGCTGCGCAGGGACCAGGACCAGCGGTGCGCCTCGGCGGTGAACGTCGGCGCCGGGGCGGTGGCGGTCCGGTTCTCGCGGGTGCCGTGCCGGGCGGCCCATCCGGCTCCTTCGCGGCGGGACTGCAGGACCACAGCCTCCGGTCGCGGCATCCAGGTGCCGCGATCCCGGGCGTCGGAGAGCGTCTTGCGGGAGCCTGAAGGGAACGGTTCGGGCCCGCCGCCGGGTCCGCCGCCGGCGCAGACGGTGGGGACGGGGCGGTCGGTGGCGCCCCAGCCGAGGGCCTCGGCCATCGACACCCATCGGTCACGGCCTGGCCCGAACAGGCTCTCCGGCTCGGCGGTCTGGGCATGCGTGGGTGGTGGGGGCTGGGCGGTGCGGACGCGGGAGGCGAGCAGGATTGCCCGCCGCCTGGTTTGCGGTACGCCGAAGTTGGCGGCGTTGAGGATCCCGTACCAGACCGAGAACCCCCATCCGCGCAGCACGGAGGCGTACTGCTTCCACAGCGGCAGGACGTCCGGCACTTCTTCCATGGCGACCCAGTCGGGCTCGCCGACGGTGTTGAGGGCGTGGAGGTAGCGCATGGGCTCGGCGGCCAGCAGCGAGCGTTCGTCCCGGCAGGCGGTCAGCAGCTTCTCGCGGGTGTCGCGTCCGGCGGCGAGGTCCGCCACTGCCTGGTGCACGAGCGGCTGGTCCACCAGGCCGAGGCGCTTGCCGGCCATGGACCATGCCTGGCAGGGCGGGCTCGCGATGAGCCCGGCGGTCTTGCCGAGGAAGGGCCAGACGGGATACAGCGCCACGTCGGTGCGAATGGTCAGCTGCCCTGCCGCCGCACGGGTCTTGCAGGCCCACTCATCCCATTCGAGGCCCACGTCCCGTGCACCGAGGACGTTAAGCGAGTGGCTCCATCCGCCCGGTCCTGCAAACAGGTCCAGGATGGTCAAGAGGCCAGCCCGAAGTCGTCCTGTGCTGGCTCGACTTCACCGCGGCAGGCCCACGGGGAGCAGCCGTCGGCGACTCCTTGCTCCAGCTCCTCCAGGTCAAGTCCGCTGTCGGTAAGTTCTTCCTGCATCGCTGCCCATTCGGCGGCGGTGACGTGATCGATGGGGGCCTCGCTAAGAGGCACGCGGGAGCGGTGGAGAAACGCCTCGCCAAGCAGACGGTTGCCGGTGGCGTTCGCGCGGGCGTTTCCCTTGCGGATGGCCGCGTCGAACTCCACCACGTCCTCCCATTCCCCCGGAGAGTTGTCGCGGATGTGGCGCCACTGGGCGTTTCCGTGGAAAGGACAACCCAATTCCCTGTCAACTCTGGCTATGTTGTAGCGATCTCTCATCTGACTCCTGGTCTTGGTTGGTGAGGTGACTCCGTGTAACAGCGGAGAAGGTTGGTCCTGTGGTCTCGTCCTGACCGCGGAGCGGTCAGGACGAGACGAGGCGGTGCGACTACGAGCCGGACTCGGGGGCCGGGCGCAAGGCCACAACCGGGGCTCGTTTATGTCCCGACTGGCTGCGGAGCTGGTGGTTCTCAACGGTGAGGACGTTCACCACGCGGGCGAATGTCTCGACCTCGGCCTGCTGTCGCTTGTTCTCCTCGATCAGGTTGGCCAGCCGTTCCTTGGTCTTCTTCAGTTCGGCCCGCAGCTTGCGTTCGCTGTCGGGGACCCGTCCCTGAGCTCGGACCTTCGCGTAGAACTCGTCCTTGAGGTCGGTATGCCGGTGCGTGAGGACGTGCCGTTTCACGTCCGCCTCGGCGGCCAGCGCGAGGACGGTCAGCGCTCCGTCGGACCGCAGCGGTGTGCCGGCCAGCAGGCGGTCCATCGCGGCCCTGATGTTCTTCCTCTCGTTGTCGTGGCTCACAAGTCCGCCCCCGCTGCCGTCAGGACGCTGTCGTGGTCGTGCTGGTCGGCGAGTTCGTTCAGGACCTGGGCCCGTTCCCGCAGCCGGTCGGCCAGCGGTTCGGGAACCAGGCCAGAGACGGCTTGACGGCCCAAGTCGTCGGCCGCTTCCCGAAGTTGGAGTGCGTGGGCGTCGGTGCGGGCGATGTTCGCGCAGTTGACCTTGCAGCGGTCCAGGCTGGGGGCCTCGCTCTTCGCGTTGCGGCCGGGATGGCAGAGCGCTTTGGCCCGGTCGTAGTTGCAGAACAGAAATGCCTCCTTGTTCTCGAAGACGTTCAGGGTCGGGTCCGCCAGCAGGTCTTTGGCCTGACGAACGGAGGTGATGAGACCGCCGAAGCGGTGGTGTGCCTGGGCGGCGGCGTTGATCAGACGCCTCGCGGCGGGGCCCGAGACGCCCTCGCCGTCCTGGATGGCCTCGTGGACCTCGCTGAGTTGCTCGGCGACGTTGCGGGCGGTTTCGAAGTCGAGAAGGTCGTGGATGCCGCCGCGCGAGCGCGATCCGTAGCCCTCGCTGATCAGCGTGCGCATGTGCCCGTACTGAACCGCCAGTGCCACCAGTCCGCCCGGCCTGCGGGCGATGTGCCAGGCCAGAGTGCGGCGGAAGCGGCCCGTGCCGACCCGTCCGTGAGGGTCGGCCGGGATTGCCTCAGCCTGTCGGCCCCGGTTATGAGCATGGGTGTTGACCCACTCGATGAACGACTCGATGCGGTTGCTCATCGTGGCGATCGCCAGCGACCTGCCGCTGCGGCGCTCGGGCTGGAGCGGTTCGTGGACCTCGATTGCGAACAGCAGTCCGTGCCCGCCGAGCTGTTCCAGCACCCGTACTGCCGTGACGACCTGCGGGACTGCCACCCAGGGAGCTTCGCGTACGACTCCGGCGGATTGATGATTTCCGTCGTCGTCGCGGGCGACCTTGAACTGCCGGGCATAGATGAGGTGCCGCCGGGCCGCCTCCGGCGGCCCCTGCGGATCTGGGCAGCACCCGTTCTCCAGCGCCAGGATCTCCCCGGTTCGCATCCCCGTGAGGTAGCCCAGGACGATGAAACAGGCGGTGACCAGGTGTTTCAGGACCCCGGGGACGTCGTGGAAGTCGAACGGACCGTGCCAGGGCTCCCCGCCGAGCTTCGCGGTGATGGGGGTATCCAGCAGACACCGGCCGGGATTTTGGACCTTGTATGCCTTCCAGCGCGGATAGTTCATGACCTGGTGGACCCTCACGGCCGGAGTCCCCGTCAGCCCGGCCAGGAACACCCCCGGCGTCGAGATCTTCGTGTCTCTGATCAACGCCGGGACGGGCCTGCCCTCGGCCTCCAGCTGTTCGAGGTAGGTGACCAGCCGCAGGCCCGATCCCTTCTTGAACGGGCCCTTCAGACCTTCCGCGATCTCGACCAGCCGTCGGTGTTCCTCGAAGGCGGCCAGGATGTCGTCGGCGTACTCCTCGACGAACCGCAGGGCCCAGACCAGCAACGGCCCCATCGTCGCCGGGGCGATCGGCTCGGTGACGTTCTCGCCCAGCGGCGAGGCCGCCGGCAGGTAGTCGTCCATGCCTTCCGTGACCCAGGGCGGCGTGACGAGCTGGTCGGTGTCGGGCAGATACAACTGCCCGTAGTAGTGCAGCCGGGAGAGCGCGATCAGGTGACTGGTGGCCGTGTTGCGGGCCAGCCCTCGCACCTTGTCGAGATGGTGGCTGTAGTCCGACAGGTCCCCGGCCGTCACCAGTGAGAGCTGCTTGATCCCGCGCTCGTCGAGCCACTGGGCGAACATCGCCCAGTCGCTGACTGTCCTCGTGATCCGGCCGACGCTGAGCTTGGAGCGCATGGCGGCGCCGCGCAGGGCAACGTCCCTGTCGGGCAGTAGGTAGTTGATCAACGTCCAGGACGCGTAACGGAACGGCTCCCTGAAGACCTCGGGGAACCATCGCCAGCGGATGATGTCATCCGTCTGCGAGGGGTTCTGGGTCAACGCAAGCAACGACCAGCCGTCGTCGCCGTAGCGGGGCACGAAGTCGCGACGGCCCTCGACCGCCCGGTCGAGATCGAACACGAAGGCGTCGGCCGCCGGGGCCGCGAAGCGAGGGTTCAAGGCCAGGGTCATGCGTCGAATCCCTTCATCAGTAGCTGGTCAATGACCCTTCGTTCGTGGGCACTTGCCTTCTCCAGGGCGTCGTTCCATTCCGTGTCGGTGAAGTCGGGGGCCTTGCGCAGGTCCCGCAGCCGCGCGAAGGGCTCGCGCCACTCCTGGTCCCACACCTCCGGCGAAAGCACCGCCCTCAACTCCTCCAGCACGTGCAGCAGATAGGCCAGCCGTGGCAGGTGACGCGGGGTGATCACGGCGTTCGGGCAGGCCGTGCAGAGCAGGAACGACGCCCGGCAAGGCACCCCCTGTTCCCCGAACGGGCTGTGGGTGTAGTCGCTGCAGCTGGTGGTCGGGGTGTCCTTGTCCACGTTCGTGTCCGCCCGGCTGATCTGGGCCTTGAACGACGACCTGGCCGCCTCGATCGCCTCCTCGACCCCGTCGGTGATCACCAGTTGGGCCGCCGCGTGCGTGCGCGGGTCCACCAGGACATAAGCACCGTCGTGGGTGTCCTGACTGTGCTGCGTAGGCTGCCGCTGATGCGCGATCACCACGGTCTTGCGCAGGCGCCGCAGGTTCAACGAGACCTCGCCGCCCAGCTCCTGGCGCCAGTTGCGCCAGACGTTGGCGTGGAAGTGGCCGTCGAACAGGCCGGCTGTCCCCTCGCCGTAGGCGGCCCGCCGCTGAGCGAGCCGCCAGACGATCAGCCGGTCGGTGGGTGCCCCCACGTTCTTCAGCATCTCCCGTGCCGGGGCGGTGGACTCGATCGCGTGCGTGATCAGCCGTCCGGGAGAGGTTGCTCCCCAGTCGGCCAGGTTCCTCGTCTCATAGCGGTCCGCCGGACGGCGGCGCCGCTTCTCCAACTCGACCCGGTAGATGATCTGCCCCTCGTTGCCCGCGTCGGGGCTCGCATCGGGCACCTTCATCTCGACGACCGGTGTCGCGTTCCACCCGTAGGCCGCGATGATCAGGATCATCAGTGCGCAACCCTCATCGGTGGTCATAAACAGCCGCATCCACGTGTCCTCGGCCCGGTTGCCGCCCAGGGCTTCGGTGTAACGGGGGTCGGGACGGTGGCGGCCATCCGGGCGGATGAAGAACGGCGTCTCGCCGGTGCGGATCAATTGGTCCAGTGCCTCACCGACGAGCCAGCCGTCTGTACCTCTTTCGAACTGGCCCGCCTGCCAGTCAAGGAGGTGCTGCCGGTTGGCACGGATGCGATGCAGAGCTGGTCGGAACCGCTGAGTGGCAAGCAGCTTGATGCGGTCGAACTCGGCGTCGCTGTAGGCGGTCTCCTTCGGCGCCTTCTCCTTCGGCATCCGCTTGCTCATCAGCTTCCGGGTCTCCTCGGGCACCAACGGATGCTGCTTCAGCAGCCGGGCGACCTTGCGGACCTGCCGGCTGCCCGTGGAGTTCGGCGTGCGGCTCAGCCGCCAGCCCGCCCAGATGTCCGCGGTCAACTCGCCCAGAGATTGCGGAACGTGCGCCTGCTCGGCCAGGAAACGGCTGAAGTAGAGCAAGATCAGCCAGATCTCCCGGCTGGAAGGCAGCGTCTTCCAAGTGCCCGTGGGCCCGCACTGAAGGGCGAACGCCTCCGCCAGTTCGCGCTGCAGCCGCGGACCGACCGCCAGCTGGCCGAAGTCGTAACTGGCCGTGTTCGCCCCGTCCCCGGCCGCGTGCCAGACCAGCAGCTCACCCGGCTCCAGCGGCGGCTTGCGCCGGTGCCCCTCATCTCCGGGCAAAACAGCGCGTCGTCCTCGCGTACTCATACCAGTGCCTCGCTGTCCAGGACGCGCTCCGACATCTTCGCGATCCGGCCCAGCAGCTCGTTGGTGCCCGGGTCGGCCTCGTCCAGCAGTAGCGACCTAATTTGCAGATCCGAAACGGGAGCGAGGTAGATCTTGCGGGTGGTCTCCTCGCTCGCGTGATCGAGGAGGTCCTTGACCATCCGCCAGGCATCCCCATAGAGCAGGCGGAAGTCCCGCCGCTCCTCCGGCGTGAGTCCGAACCGTTTGTCCAGCGCGTGCATCAGCGTGACCAGCATCTTCAACGCGAACGAATGCCTGGCCATATGGGGTGTGAAGTAGGGGAGCTGGGCAACCTTGCCCTCCAGCACCTTGCGGCAGCGCTCGGACGCCGCCCGGTAAACCGCCTCCCACGAATGCGGCTGAAACGGGCGCCCGTCCTGCGACAACCACAGCCACAACGGCTCCAGACCGCCATCCCCCTCAACGAACAGGCGCTGACGGTCCTCGACGTCCAGCGACGACAGAGGCCGCTGGACCGACTGCCCGTTCTCGTCCCAGAAGTGCAGGATCGACTGCTGCCGACCGGACCGCTTCTCCAGGACCCAGACGTCGTCCATCACTTCGTAGACGCCTCTGGCCTGAGCCCGGCGGATCACCGCCCGCCGCGTCGTCCGCTCGTAGGCGGCGACCGACCGCAGATCCTCGACCGCGACGTAGAACGTCCGCTCGCGCCGGCTCTTCGTGGCCGCCTTCGCCAGCCGCCCGTCGAAGAAGCGCTTCACGCTCTCTTCCAGAGCCGGCACTTCGAAGGTCAGCAGCGAACCGCCTTCCGACAAGCGCATCCCCGAGGAAAACAGCAGGTCGGAGTAGGCGGCATTGCGGTCGTCGTTCCGGCCCCGAAACGACGGATCCCGACGCCCGTCCGCGGTGTAGCCGCGCAGACCCACGTCCCTCCACAACCGGTAGGCCCGCGGAGTCAGCCACTTCACGTTGCTCGACCTCGCGTCCTTCGCCCGCTGGGCCGGAACGCTGACCATCTCGCCGTGGCGGCCCAACACCTCCCGCATCGCTACCGGGTTGGCCGTGACGTACCTCTTCGCCGCCGCCCACTTGTAGAGCCGGGCCAGCGCGGACAGCTCGCGGTCCCACTTCGAGCCGCTGATCCGCCGAGGATTCCGAGGCGACCACCGCCGCCAGTCCTCGAAATCGAGCAGGTCCTCGACCTCGGCATCGCACCAGTTCTTGTCCCGCTGCCACAGGAAGTTGAAGAACAGACAGCAGTCCCCGGCGTAGTTCCGCCGCGTCTCCCTGGCCAGATGCGCGAACGCCGAACGCGTCGTGTACAGCGTCAGCCGCGGGTCCACCTGATAGTTCGGGTCCGTGAAGAACACGTCCCCCGGGTCGATCCGGGCGGCCTCCTCCCGTACGTCGAGGTCGGCCCACTCCTTCAACACTGGGTGATCGCTCACCTCTGCGGCGTGCCGTCTCGTCACCCAGTGCACTTGCCAGAACTTGCTCACACGTCCCTCTTCGCTCGCAACACGTACCGCTGCAACACGAAGATTCAATAGGGAAGAAGGTGCAGCTCGATTTCGGGGTGTCGGCCAGGCCGAGCGACGCCAGGTAGCGGACGCAGTCGGACCGTGACCAGCCCATGTCTATGAGCGGGTGCCGGTTGCGCATGTACTTGACGTCGGCGTCCTTGGCCCGGTGAAATTCGTCGGTGGAGATGCCGACCCACTGCTCGACGAATACGCCCTTGGGAGTGCGTGTGGGATAGGGGTAGCCGAGTAGTTCGCGGACCTTTTTCTTGATCGGCTTAATTTTATATTCCCCGGTGCATTGCCGCCTGGTCATACCCGGATTTCCGTCCTTGTTCAGGACGTAGAGCGGCATTGACGCAAATCTGTGGTCGGGGTCCAGGGCATCGTTGCGTATGTTTCCGGACGATACGCGGAGAACGGGTATGCCTGCGGGTCTGGCTATTTCTCGCTCCAGCCGGTCGAGATGGGAATAAACGGCTCTCGGTTCCCAGCCCGTGTCGGCGAAAATTGCGTAGTCGACCTTCGGGAGTATGCCGTGTGCGGAGAGGGCGAGCATGGCGCTGGACTGGATTCCGGCACCTAGTGAAATTGCCCGGAAGGCAGGGAGTTCGGAAATGATCGGTCCTGGGGGTGAGGAGGGTGGTGGGGGCTCGGTTCGGCGGCGAGGCGGGCGATGCGGTCGCTGATGAGCGCGGGGTGGCGGATGGGCAGCGCGTGCGTGGTGCGGGGGAGGATCTCCAGGCGAGCGGCAGGGAGTTGGGCGGCCAGTTGCTTGGTGTGGGCGGCGGGGATGTGCCGGTCGTCCGCGCCGGCCATCAGCAGCAGCCGCTCGCCGAACTGGTTGAGCACGGTGGCGTCGCGCGGCTGGTAGCGGCGCAGGCACTGCCACAGGTCGGCGAGATCGCGGGTGTGGGTGTGGCGGATGCCGTGGCGGCACCGCGGTGGCCCGTCAGCCGGTTGGTCGGGGTGCGGCGCGAGGCTGTAGGGGTGTGTGGTGGGCAGACGGCGCCGCAGGAAGTCCACCGTGCGGGGCGCCCGGGTGCAGGTCAGGGCGGCGAGGCTGCGTCCGGCGGCCAGGAGCCAGGCGCGCGGGTCGCGTCCGGGCAGCACGCTCGCACCACGTGCGGTGGCCGACAGCAGCACCATGCCCCGGATGCGGGCCTGTTGTTGGGGGTGCAGGGCGGCGAGTTCCTGCAGGACGAGGGCGCCCAGGGAATGGCCGGCGAGCACAAGCGGCCCGGCGGGGACGACGCGGGTCAGGATCTGCTGCAGGTCGTCGGCGAGCTGCCGGATCGTCAGCGGTGCCTGGCCGCGCGGGGTGTGACCGTGCGCGCGCTGGTCGTAGCGCACGACGCTCAGGCCCAGACCGGTCAGGTGCCGGGCGTGGACGCGCCACAGGTCCGCGGTGACGGACGCGCCGTGCACCAACACGACCGTCGCGCCGCCGGGACGCGGGCGCGCAGGGGTGTCGCGGTAGACGGACAGGCGCGTGCCGTCCGCGGCGGAGACCGACAACACCTCGGTGGCAGAAGGCGGGTTGCGCACAGGTAGGACTTCCAAAAGGGGGGATCAGTAGGGGGCAGCCGTTCGCCATCCGGGCCGGGTTGGTGGAACTGGCCGTTCGGCACCTCACTGCGCTTGCCGCCGTCCTGGGAGCGGGCGGATATCGGGGAGACGACCCCCAGCGGCCGGGCGGGAAAGTCAGCGGCGTGATCGTGTGGGGTTGACAAGGCGCAGGTGCGCCGGCGTTCGGGCCACGGGTACAGCGCTGACCGATGACCGGGCGCCGGCGCGGGCAGCTTGAGTTCGGGGGCCGGCCGCCGCAGAGCGAATGGTCAAAGGAGCAGGCGGCGCTTGCGCATGGTGCAGTGCTCTGGGGGGAAGCGGGTGGTGGTCAGCGGCTGCGCCGCTGGACCTGTGTGATGGGCGGCAGTGCGGGGGCGGCACCGGGGCGGGATGGTGCCGGTGGGATGTCCTGCGGGGTCGCGATGCCGAGGCCGATGTGCACCCTGATGCCGTCGGCGTAGAGGTGGGCCTCGGCGCGGACAACGGCACTGAGCGCGTCGCGTTCACCGAGTCCAGGTGGCAGTGCGTACTGTTGCTTCTCCCCCGCTGATATGAAGCCGTGCTGGGCGAGAATGGCGTCGGCGTGGCCCGTGGCCGCGGTCGCGGTGACCGCGTGGTCGGTGAAGCGGATGGTCACGTCGGGCGCGCGTGACGGGGGTGCGCCGTCCTGGCGCGTGGTCCAGGCGAGGTCGACGAGGTCGTGGGTGTGGGCCAGGAGCCCGTACATCGCGATTCCGGCGCGCTCGTGCGCGTCCTGCGCGGTGCCCGGTGGCAGCAGGTAGAGCGTGCGGCCGAGGTGTTCGCGGGTTAGGAATCCGGCATCGGTCAGCAGCCGGTCGGTGTCGCGGATGCGGCGGTTGAGGACGACGAAGGTGTGCCCGTCGTCGGTGGACCCGATGAACACATCGGGGATGTCCAGAAGAGACAATGCGGTCCAGGGGTTTTCGGTGGGCGGTATGCCGGGCGGCGGGTGGCGGGGTGATGACCCGATACGGCTTCCTGTGCCCTTAGCTCCGTACTTCGCGGGCTAGCGGGGACGGATTGGTTGGGAACGCAGGGTGTTCAGCGGCGGGGTGCGCAGCGTGGTGTGAGCTTCGCGTCCGGGGGATTGCGCGGCGGCCCGGCCCTGGTAGCCGATCAGCTGAGGCAGAGTCTGGATGACGGTGACGCTGGCCTTGATCGCGGTCTGCCGAGTGAACTGCGCCTTCCAGAACGGCTCGTGCTGGGCGACTGATCACCACTGCCCTCTGGTGCGGCGAGAGGTGAAGCCCACGAACAGGGTGCCCTCGGGGCTGCTGACAGTCCGGTCACGCTCGTGCTCGTTCGGCCAGCCGAAGAGGCGGATCAGCGGGTGGATCGCGTTGGCGAGCCGGTCGGTCCCGGCGCCCGCCAGATGGCGAGGGGAGACCAGGACGCGATCCTGGGGCGCGAAGTGCGTCACCGGCGCGCTCCCTGCACCGCAGGACTCCTGGGGACGGCTTTCCCGGGGGTAGTCGCACTGGCTGCGGGGCGCGGCTTGACCAGAGCCTGCCGCCCGTGCTCGGTGACGGTGATCTTCTGCCCGTGGACCAGGGAGGTGCTGGTGTCCCAGTCGACGAGCCGCGCTTGTTCAGCGCCCGGAAGGTGGCGATCGAGACGCGGGTGCCGTCGTCGGCGGTGACACGGGTCACGCCCAGCCCCCGCTGCGAACTCTCATACAGCCGCCCTCCGCCGAGGGCGAGTGCCTTGAGGGCGTCGTACTGGGCGCTGGTCAGCGGAGGGCCGGCAGATCGCTGCGCGGTAGCCGCTCCCTCCCGTGTGGCGGCGAGGTCGCGGGTGATGCCGGTGGCGACGTAGTGGCACCCGGTCGCACTCAGGTCGAGCTGGTGGGCGGCGTCAGCGAGGTGGCCGGTCATCTTCGGGATGGCCTCGGCGTGGCGGGCGGTGCGCACCGACGCGTCGTCCGCCGGATAGCCGGGGAACGGCGCCCCTTCATAGGGGTTGGCGTGCAGCGCGCTGGCGAGGTCGTTGCCGGCCATGGAGGAGGCGACCACGACCGAGGCCAGGCACTCCAGGCTCGCGAGGCTGCCGGCGACGCTGGTGTACGTGCTGGAGTCGAGCGCGCCCAGGCGGACGAGGACGGTGGCCGTCAGGTCCTGGGTCATGAGCAGAAGCGGGCTGATCTGGCGCAGCGCGTCGGTGCCGGGGGTGTAGGAGACGTCCCGAACGCGAGCGTGCAGGGTCTCGAAGTCGCGCGCCAAAGTGTGGAGTTGTTGTGCGTGTTCTGCCAGGTCGAGCAGGGGCATGGGGTGGTGTGGCTCCGGAGGGTCGGTCAGTGGCTTCGGGTGGCCGTCGTCGCGGCGGTAGGGGCGGGCGCGGGTGTCGTGCCGGGTGGCCTGGCGG
Source organism: Streptomyces sp. ActVer (assembly GCF_027270795.1). Classification (NCBI taxonomy): domain Bacteria; kingdom Bacillati; phylum Actinomycetota; class Actinomycetes; order Kitasatosporales; family Streptomycetaceae; genus Streptomyces; species Streptomyces sp. ActVer. The sequence goes on along the minus strand of NZ_JAPWHT010000045.1, from coordinate 8,804 downwards.
TGGTCGGGCGGCTTATGGCGGCGGCCAAGGCGGTGGTGCCGGCGGCGGTGAGACGGACTCGGTCTTGAAGCGGTCCGCCCGTGTAGGCGGAGGACGCGGAGTTCGGGGCGCGCTCGGCCAGAGCGTTCGCCTCCAGCGACCGCAGGGTGCCGATGAGTACGCGCTCGTCGCGGTAGTGGACGTACTGCCGTCCCAGGGAGCGGGTGGCCACGACGTGCCCGCAGGCGATCTCCCACAGGGCGGTGCGCTGCGTGGCGGTCAGCTGGTGGTCTGGAGCATCGGTGGTGCTCCAGCGGCGGCGTCGGATTTCGTGGGCGATGATGTCGGCGCAGCTCATGGCGGCTTCGGGGGCCAGGGCGGTCAGGGTGCGCGCCATGGGAAGACGGTGGTCCGTGGAGGCGCTGCTCAGGAAGGCGAGCTGTTGGAGACGGACCACCGCGTCCGACAGCTCGTGACTTTCGTAGAGGCGTTCGTCGGTGACCGCTTTGATGGCGGTGCGGGTCGCGGAGGCGAGTCGCTGGGCAGAGGCGACGTGGGCGTCGGGTTCGGATTGCGATCCGGCTCGCAGAAGGCGGTCGAGCGTGTCGTTGTGCTGCACGTACTGGTCTGCGAGCAGCATGAGCCGTTCAACCGGCGTCGGGGGCGGGGCCACTTCAAAGAGAAGGCCATCGGTGGGCGGTGTCGTCATGCCCGGCGCCGGATAGCCGGGACGGGCAACCGGGCTGGGGTGGGTGCGCTCGCAGCAGCGGGGGGCCGCGGTACCTTCAGCGCGGTGCGGGCTGCTGCCAGGGCCCGCCTGGCGTCGTCGAGGTGGATCCGCAGGCGGCTGTGGTGGTCGAGCGAGTCGAGCTTTTGCTGGAGCGTGTCCTGCGCCGTGGTGGTGAGGGTGATGAGCGGGGCGAGGGCCTGGGTGTAGTGGGCGATGGCTCGCCCGACGTGGCCGGCGCTCTCGCCGAGGGTCTCGGCGGGCGGTAGGCCGGCGATATGCGGGGCGAGATGGTATTCGACGTCGGCGGCCATGCGGGCGGCGAGGTGGCACAGCAGGTCGATGTGCCGCGTGGCGTTGAACAGGCCGGTGCCGTCCACGGTGATGTGGTGGTCGCGGATGTCCGCGGTCACGGCGTCTACGGCTTGGCGCGGGGACATCTCGTCGAGGTTGGTGGGTTCGTAAGTGTGCAGGGCGTCTCCAGGCACGTGGTTCAGGGGGCTTGCCACAGGAAGCGGGCGATGTGGTCGTTGCCGTGGCCGGCCCGGGGCCGGGAGGGGGTGTGCCATCCGGCCCGGGGCGGGCGGCTGGCGATCAGGTGCCATCCCGCGCCGCCCAGGGACGCGCCGCTCTCGCCCGCCTGGGTAAAGGTGATCAGACGCTGGTAACCGAGGGCTTTCGCCGCGGGCCACGATGCTCCGTACAGCAGGGAGTTGGCGTTGCGCGCTGTCGCTGGCGGTCCGGGTGACTTCGAGGGTGGTGCCGTCATCAAGGTGTCGGGCAACCGGCCGGCCGACGATGGCCACGGCGCGCAGCGTGCCGGTCTCGTCGGCGGCGCCGACGGCGAAGATCTGACCTGCGGGCGGCGGGTGGTGACGGTGCCAGGCGTGCACGAAGTCCTTCGCCTCACGTGAGCGGACCGGCACCAGGTGCAGCCGGACGGCGCTCACACGGCCTTCCCGAAGTCGGACTGCGTCGGCGCGTGCTTCGCGACGGCGCGGGCGGTGATCGCCTTGGACGCGTGGGCCGACGCTGCGGACAGCTCCTCCGCTCCGGGCTCCAGGTACCACGGGCGCAGGTCCAGCATGGCGGCCCTCATGCCGGTGGCGAAGCACAACGCCGTGCCCTTGGGGAGGGCCCGGATGGCGTCGGCGGGAAGGATCCGCTCCTGCCGCATCGACACCGAGGTCGACTTCCCGGACTCCGAGTGCGAGGTCGAGGTCGTCTCGACGTCGTGGTCGCCGATCAAACGGCTGAGCTTGTCCGCGAAGTCCGGGTCGTCGATCCCGGAGCCGATGACCTTGACGGTCGAGGCGGACCACATGGCGTCCATTCCGGCGTCCGACCACACCTTCTGGCCCTGGCGGTAGGACTGCAGGATCGTGATCGGGATGATCCCGCGCGACCCAAGGTGCGAGTACAGGTCCGGCAAGTCGCTGATCTTGCAGACGTTGGCGGCCTCGTCGAGGATCGCGAGCATGGGCGGGTCGAGCCGTCCGCCGGCGCGTTCGGCCTGAGCGGTCGCTGCCCGCATCACCGAGTCCGCGCACGCAGCGATCAGCGCCGAGGCGCCGCCGCCACCGTCCTTGCTGAGCAGGAAGAGCGTGTCGGTGGAGGTCACGAACGCGGACGGCTTGAACTCAGCGGTGTCCTTCTGCGGGGTGACCCATGCGGCGATCTCGCTGTTCAGCAGCGCGGCGGCGTACTGGCGGGCGGTCTCGTAGATGCCGTCCCTGGTTTCCGGCGGTCCCTCCACGGTGCCCTTGAGCTGGGCGGCGACGGCGGCGAATTGGTGGTCGCGGAGGATGTCGAGCGGGGTGCGGTCGGCGGGGAAGGCCAGCCACTGCATGACGTCGGTGATCGGCCGCTCGTCGAGGGCCGCGGCGAGGAAGAGCTGAGCGAGGATGTTGGATCCGGCCTTGGACCAGAAGTCGCCCTGCTGGCTCGCGTCCACCGAGGCGGCGAGGAAGTGGCCGGCCAACCGCCCGGCGCCGTCCAGGGTTTTGGCGTCCGCCAAGGGGTTCCACCACATCTCGCGTGCGGCGTGCGCGATCTGCTGCAGGTCCATCGACCACACCTGTCCGACGCGGGCGCGGGCGTCGTACGTGGCGGTGAAGGCGTCGCCGGCGGCTTTGTTCGAGGTCAGCAGGACCGGGCCGGGCGCGGCGAGAATGGAGGGGATCGCGAGGCTGGTGGTCTTGCCCGAGCGGGGCGCCATGATGGCGACGGCCACGTCCTCGTAGCCCATGCGCACCTCGTGCTTGGTGCCCTGCAGGTTGCCGAGCAGGATGCCGGTGTCGCGGGCCTCGATGTGCTTGGCGTCCTTCAGGCTCGGGCGCAGAGAGCGGGCCTTGTCGGTGATCGCCTTGGCCATCAGCGGCTCGATATCCCGCGCCTTGGCCATGCCGGTGATCTTCTTCTTCCGGCCGCCGCTGCGGTTCTTGTGCCGGGCCCACAGGACGCCCACCCCCACACCGAGGGCCAGGAGCAGGACAACAGGGACGACGCGGGCACCGATCAGCAGGGACGTCTCTCCCGCTTTGGGCCACAGCTGATCGGGGTGGAGCAGGGCGCTGGTCGGCTGGTAGGGGGCCCAGTCGGCGCCGGTGAGGTAGGCGGTGACGTTGCCGGACAGCCAGGCGAGGTGGGCGAGGGGGACGACGACGGCGAGCACGCCGAGAAGGAGGCGCAGGACGAGGTCGTACCCGTCCGTGTTGCTGTTGGAGGAGGAAGGGGGCAAGGGCTACGTGCTTCCGGGCGGGGACGGGGGCGGAGGGATCAGCGGCTGCGGTGGTTCTTGGCCGGCGGCTGTCGCGAGCGGATCGGACTCGTCGGCGAGGTGGCGTGCCGGGCAGCGAGGGAGTGGACGCGTTCTTCCAGCGCCCCGGCCACGTACACGGCGAGCACGTCCGTGGTCCTAAGGGTGACGACGTTCGGGTCGCGGGTCGGGAGACTGCGCCCGCTGCCGATGCGCGGTACGGGCTTCGGATCGGCGAGCGCAGCGGTGAACGCGGCGACCAGGTACGCAGGAGTGTGCGCGCCGAAGCGGGCCTGCCACACCGGCCGGTCCGGGCCGAGTGCGGCGGTGACGAACCAGGCGCCCGGTTCCTCCGCGCTGCCCAGCCGCTGGACGTACGCGGTGCCGGCGGGCGATACGAGGCCGTTGTCCGCGGAGGCGGGCGACCAGCCGATCTGTTGGAGCGGCTCGTACGGATCGGACGGTGTGCTCGCGGTTGCGGCCGGATCGGTGAGGGCGTCGGTAACGGCGGCGATCAGTTCGACCGGGGTGAGGGCGCCGAAGCTCGCGTACCACGCGGGCCGGTCCGGCTCCGCCGCGTGGTGAAGGAACCACCACTGGCCGTCGGGTTCGGGCTCCAGGCGCAGGAGGGCTTTCTGGTCGGGGCTGGAGAGCAGGACGCGCGCCATCAGGGGGTCGTTGCCGTGGCTCCAGCCGCAGGCGCGGTGGAGGGGGATGGTGATCCAGGCGGGGTCACCGCCACCGGCCAGGTGGCGCGGGGTGATGAAGCCGACCTCGACGGTCTCGGGAGCCGGGGGCATGGTCACTTCCGTGCCGGGGTTCGCCGGTCGGCCGCGGGAGCCGGCGATGGTGCAGGTGCCAGCGGTGAGGGGGCTTTGCGGGCAGCGGCGTTGATCTCGCGGAGTGTCTTGCCGTGGGTGGCCCAGTCGTCGAGGTAGCTCCACGATTCGGCGTGGTACTCGGCGAGGGCGTCGTCGAAGGCCGTGGTGCCGGGCTTAGCGGTGGCGGGAAGGGCGTCTCGGGTTTCCAGCCACTGCTCGTGCAGCTGCTCGAGCCGGTCGAGGGCGGCGTGCAGGACACCCAATTGGTAGACCCAGCGGCTCTGCACGGTACCTTTCGGCAGGCAGCCCAGTTGCGTCTCCGCTGTGGCCAGCAGGTGACGGGCGCCGTACCGGAGCGATTCGAACGCCTCGGCGGTGTCGGCGTCGCGCTGGCTCGCGCGCAGGCCGTAGGCGTGGTCGTCGTAGGGCCATCCGTCGAGGTCGGTGTGCTCGTCGGAGTAGGCGTCCCAGGCGTCGAGGATCTTCTTGCTGTCGCTCACGTAGCGGTCGAGGTGACGGAGGGAGTCGCGGTGTGCGCGGTGATCGGCGGAAATGGGGAGGAGTCCTGTCGGTTCAGCGGCGGGCGGCTGGCTGGGCTGGGCCGACTTTCGCCGGGGTTGGTGCGGGTTTCGTCTGCTGTCGGCGGGCGGAGCGTGCCCGGGCGCGGAGCGACTCGATACGCGCGGTGTGCGCGTCGACCACCTGCTGCGGGCGCAGTGGGCTGGGCTCCTGCACGGCGCTGTAGTGGCCGGTGCGGTCGTACATGCCGCGCTGGAGCGGGATAGCGTCGACCAGCGCGGTGAGGAACGAACCGACGAGGTGGGCGGGGGTGCGCTCGTCAAAGTAGGCGTGCCAGATGCACGGGCCGCGGAACTCTCCGTGGCCGGGCTCACGGGTCTCGACGTGCCAGGACGGCCGGTCGCTGAATTCGCTCAACGGGCGCAGTTCGATGTGGCACATGGAGTCGGGCGAGTGCGCCGTGCCGTCTGCGTCGCGGCGCCAGTTCGCCGACGTCACCGGCTGCCACGGCTCTGGCTGTTGTGGCGGCGGGGCGATGAGGGCGTCGGTGAAGCCGGCGAGGACCTCGGCGGGCACGAGTTCGCCGAACTCGGCGTACCAGCCCGGCTCGGTGTCGGTGGGCTCGGCACGCAGCCGCCACCATGCGGAGGTGGTGGACTGCGGGTCGAACTGGAGGCGGTGGCGCAGGTCGGGGCTGCGCAGCACGATCTCGGCACTCAACGGGTCGGAGACGGCGCTCCATCCGGCGGCGGCCAGGCCGTGGGTGACGTGGCGGGCATCCCCGGGGCCGGCGAGGTGGCGGGGGCTGGTGTCGAAGGGGATCTGCCTGGCGTGCTTGTCGGCGAACGTGGCGAGCTGCCGTTCGCTCAGCGGCACTGGCCGTACCCCTGCCCGTTCGCGGCGGTGCTGCCGTACAGGTCGCGGAGGTCGTCCAGGACGTAGTGGAGGGCGTGCTGGTCGGCCTGCTCCCACGCGGCCGTGCGCAACTCGGTGATCAGAAGGTCGACCTGTGCGGTGCGCGGCGTGTCCGGGTGTTCCTGCAGGGTCCGGGCGAGGGCGCGCAGGATGTCGGCGAGCTGGATGGGCAGGCCCGTGTACTCATCGAGGAGGGGCTCGACGAGGGCGAGGGCTTCCACGGGGTCAGGGTTCTCGCGCAGGTAGTCGGTGAGGTCAGACAGGGTTTCGGTCGCGGCGTGGATGGTGTCCGGGGTGAGTGCGGGCATCGGGCTCCTTGGGACGGGTGCGTCGGGTCAGCGGCGGGTCCGGGCGCCGCCGGCCGGGGTATGGGTACGGGCGGTGGTGCGTGGCCGTGTGCTTCGAGCGCTGCCCTGGGCCCAGGTGGCGGCGCGGGCGGCCGTGATCCGGGCCTGTTGCCACGCACTGAGCTGGGAGGGCTTGACGGAGACCGACCAAGTGCGGATCTGTGCGCTGTGCGGGACGCGCCCGCGCGGGCGCATCACGGGATCGGGATTGGCGAGTTCGGCCGAGAGGGCTTGTACCAGGTGCATCGGGGTGTTGGGCGTGAAGTTGGCCGTCCAGCCGTTGCCCTGCTGGTCCTTCGCTCCGGTCCACCACATCGCCGTGCCGTCGGGGCTGTGGTGGTACTGCATCCACGCGGTGCCGTCGGGGCTGGTCGCCGTATAGTGCTCGCCCTCGGAACGCGTGTGCCAGTTCTGCTCCTGCAGGGGCGCCCAGACGTTGGGTGCGTGGGCGGAGCGGGGTCGGGTGAGGGCGTCGGTCATACCGGCGACGATCTCCACCGGCGTCTGCCGGCCCAGGTTCGCCGTCCATGCGCCGTTCAGGCCGTCCGCTTGGCCGTGGATGGTCCACCCGCCGGGCAGGATGTAGGGGTCGTAGGCGACACGGACGGTGCGGTCGGGGCTCTCCATGAGTAGCGGGCCGCCCGTCTTGGACTTGTCCCGCCAGCCCGAGGCGCGCAGGAACTCCGAGACGTGCCGGACGTCGCCGCCGCCGGCGAGGGCACGGGGCTGGACGAGGTAGTGCTGCTCGGCCTGCTCTCCTGGCCCCCAGCCCTGCCATTGCTTCTTCTTCACCGGTGCCGCCGGACGACGAGCGGTGCGGGGGCCGGGGGCTTCGCTGCGGTGGTGGCGGGCTGGGTGCCGACGTGCTGCAGGGTGTCCTTGTGTTCGTCCAGGTCGAGGGTGATGTCGTGCAGTTCGTTCGAGGCGCGGCCCAGAGCGAGCCACACCTCTGCGGGGAGTGCGCCTCGTTCGGCCTGGTCCTTGGCGAACACGCTGCCGGTGGCGACGAGGTGGGTGATGCCGCCGAGGACTCCGGTGTCGGGGTCGAGGACGCGGGCGATGACCTGCGCGGCCTGGGGAGGGGGAAGCTGAGCGAGGTGGTCGGCGAGCTGGCCGAGTTGGCGGGTGATCTCGTCGGCCAGTCTCACCGGGTAGGGGGCGGGGTGGGACATGCTCCTCCGGGGCGGGGGTGCGGTCAGTGGTGGTGGCGGTGCCGACGCGCTGGGTCTCGGCGAGGACGGCCCCCGGGCGGGCGCCGGCCAGCAGGGTGGTGCGGTCGGGGCCGGTCGGGATGCAGGCGCGCAGGTAGCGGCGGAACAGGGCGGTCGCGAGTCGGGGTTGGAGCCGGTTGCTGATGGGTGGGGGTGTGCGGGCTGCTACGGGTTTCTCCGGGATCGAGCGGTGCGGTGGGTGGCCCCGGCGAGGTGCCGGGGCCACCCAGGGGTTTTACGGGGCGCGCCGGGCCTGTGCAGGGCGCGAGGGGGAGCCAGCCGGTGCCGGGTGCTGTGCGGCAGGGCGGGCAGCGCGGGTACGTATGTCGTGCACGGCCTGCCGGTAGGTGGCTTCCTCGAAGACGTCGGGTGTGCAGTTGACGTCGTACCCGGCCAGGAGCAGGGCGGGGATGGCGCGGGTCGCCATGCGTTTCTGCTCGTCGGCACCGAGGTGTTCGGGCACGGTGTGCCAGATGTACAGCGGCGCGCCCGTGGGGTATTCGTGGCGTTCGAGGCCGAGCTGTTCCAGCAGGTCGTGGAGCTGGGCGGGGGCGCCGGTGGGGGCGTCGGCGTGGAGGGTGGTCGTCAGGGCCTTGATGTAGATCTCGACGTCCGTGCCGTACTCGTCGGCCAGGTTGGCCGTGTGTTTCTCTCCGGGATCAACGGCGGCGGGAGGCCGAGGGATGGGCAGAGTTCGGCGGCGGTGTGAGGGCCGCCGGCTGCGGAGCGCGGGCGGCGTGGTTGCGGGCGTGGAGGATCACGCAGGCGGCCTGGCTCATGGAGTTCGCGGTGTCCCTGAGTCGTGCGAGGGGTTCGGATTCCTCGCCGGGGGCGGCCCCCTGGAGGGCACTGGCGGCGATCCAGGCCCGGACGACCACTTCCCTGGTAAGGGGCAGCAGCCCATTGACCGGGGCGGCGATCTCGGTGAGCACCTCGGCCACCGCACTGCTGGTCTTGGCGGCAGAGGCCCGCTCGGCGAGCTGGGTGAGGAAGCGCAGGGCCGCGTTGTGTTCGCTGTCCGGTGTGACCAGCGCGTTCAGGGCGGGGTCGAGGTGGACGCTGTGACCGGCGGCAAGCAGGGCGTGCGAGGCAGCGGTCGCCTTCAGGCGCTGGTGCTCGACGGGCAGGCCGTGGGGAAGCCGGTGGTAGTCCCCGCTCGGTCCGGGAGCGGAGAGGAAGCCGCCGGTTCGCTGGAGAATGTAAGCGGCCTTCTCGGTGCCGCCGATGGCGACGACCAGGCCGGTGCGGGGGTCCTTGGTGATGGTGATGTACTCCAGCACCCAGAACTCGGGCTCCGTCTGCTTCATCGAGCCCTGGTGGCCGGCGCACGACTGCCGGCCGGGGAGGGCGGCATGGAGGCTGGGGCGGAGGTAGGCACGGTTCGGCCTGCGGGGTGCTGGAGGGCGGTGCCGATGCCGAGTGCGTCGAGTTGCGGGCCGAGTTCGCGCAGGGCGCGCGCCTGCGCTCTGGTGTCGTCGCCGCTGAGGCGGTAGATGCCGCTCTGCGGGTCCTGGACGAAGCCGTGGG